>DATDNL010000246.1:0-4464 GCA_036518315.1 Flavisolibacter sp.
AAAGATGCTCCATCCTTCTTTAAACACATTGCACCAATTGGTAAAGAGTTCATGAAAGACCAGGAGTCTTATACACTACAGGTTTCCGTTGACGACTGTACGGGTTGCAACCTGTGTTATGAAGTTTGCCCTATCGAGAGCAAGACACAGCCAGGCGTGAAGGCTATCAACATGGAAGAAGTATTGCCGATCAGGGAAAACGAAAGGCAAAACTGGGACTTCTTCCTGTCGCTGCCTGACATTGATCGCACCAGGATTGCGCGCACTACCGTTAAGGGCTCACAGTTGTTAGAACCACTGTTTGAGTTTTCAGGTGCTTGTAGTGGTTGCGGTGAGACACCTTACATCAAATTGCTGACGCAGCTGTTTGGTGACAGAATGATGGTTGCCAATGCTACGGGTTGTTCTTCGATTTATGGAGCAAACCTGCCAACCACTCCATGGTCAACTAATGGTGAGGGTTGTGGACCGGCCTGGGCTAACTCCCTCTTCGAAGACAACGCTGAATTTGGTTTAGGTATCAAGCTGGCTGCTGATCAAAAGCGTGAATATGCAAGAACCTTACTGGGTGATCTGAAGATGGATGTTGGTGAACAACTGACGGAGGCTATCCTAGGTAACAAAGAAGTCGAAGAAGGCGACATCATTACCCAGCGCAAGAATGTTAACGAGTTGAAGAATCGTTTACGCCTGTTAAACAGCACACCGGCTAAACAATTACTGGCCATTGCAGACTCGCTGGAAAAGAAGTCAGTTTGGATACTCGGTGGTGACGGATGGGCCTATGATATTGGGTTCAGCGGGTTGGATCACGTCCTTTCAACAGGCGAAAACATCAATATCCTCGTTCTCGATACAGAAGTATATTCCAACACTGGTGGACAGAAGTCCAAGTCAACTCCAATCGGAGCCAGTGCTAAGTTCTCCATTAAAGGAAAAACCACCGGTAAGAAAGATCTCGCCATGCAGGCTATCGCGCACGGTAATGCCTTTGTAGCGGAGATCGCCATGGGTGCTAACGATGTCCATACCTTGAAGACGATCCTTGAAGCAGAAGCTTATCCTGGTCCGTCCTTGATCATTGCTTATAGCCACTGTATCGCGCATGGTTATGACATGAAGAACGGATTAGAGCAACAAAGCCTCGCAGTGAAAACTGGTTACTGGCCGTTGTTCCGCTTCAACCCTCTGAAAGAAAAAGGGCAACGCTTCGTAATTGACAGCAAACAGCCGAGCGTAGAACTGAGCGAGTTCCTGTATCATGAAAACCGCTTTAATACCATCAAGGCGAACCTTCCTGAAAAAGCTGCAGAGTTTTATCAAATGGAGGTTAATGAGATCAAACGCAGGTGGGAAAAGATTGAAGCGTTGAAGAATCTATAGTAATGTGGGTTTAAATGAGAAAGGGAATCCCGAGAGGGATTCCTTTTCTATTTGCCGAGACTGTTTTTACTTCCTTAAGTATATGGTAAAGGGCCTAAATGGGCACAGTTTTTACGCGAGAGTATAAAAACCATGGCAAACAATATCCATAAAGGGACAGAGCTAAACAATGTTAAGGAGACCTGGGAGGAGAACGAAAAGAAGCAGCTTAACAGGACTTCTTCGGGGAGCGAAGAAGGTCTTGACAAGGTCATCAAGGAGGAGTCGGCGGAATACGATAACGCTAATAAGGACGAAAGATTACTCGATGGTGACAGAGGTTCTGTAAAAGATGAGGATGCTTAAGGAATAATCTATAAATTTGGTAGACTTTAAGCTTGCTGCAAACGAATAGGGATATTATGTCTATGCCGAAGGAACTTCTTCTACAAAGATTGCAGGCCAATCAAAGCAAGCAAGCGTTGCCGGACAAAGAGAAGGCGCAAGGTTTCATTGACCAATTGTTTGACTTCCTATTTTACACCGGCGGCTGCGATCCGAAGGATCTGGACCGGCAATATGACGATCTGAAAAGCCAGTTAAATCAATTGATCAGTGCCTGTTCAGAAGTAGACGAAGGGAGGGCGACAAACTTCTTTGAACATCTTCCTTCCATTTATGAACTGTTGCTTGAAGACGCGCATGCTATATTGAATAGTGATCCTGCCGCAAAAACGATAGAGGAAGTTATTACGGCTTACCCTGGTTTCTATGCCATATTTGTCTACCGGATGGCGCACCTGCTATGCCGGCAAAAATGCATTATACTCTCAAGATTCTTTACTGAGTATGCTCACAGCAAGACGGGTATAGATATTCACCCGGCCGCAAAGATCGGACGCTCATTCGCCATCGATCATGGAACAGGAATCGTGATTGGGGAGACAACGGTGATTGGTGATCATGTGAAAATATACCAAGGTGTAACACTCGGTGCATTGAATGTTTCCAAGTCAATTGCAAGTACCAAGCGTCATCCCACAATCGAAGACGGAGTGGTGATTTATGCAGGTGCGACCATTCTTGGCGGAAGTACGGTTGTGGGTGCCGGTAGTATTATCGGCGGTAATGTTTGGCTCACTTACAGTGTTCCTGCTAATTCTGTAGTGTATCACAAAAGCGTTGTGCATGTGAAAGACAACAATCCTTTTCCAGAGCCTTTAAACTTTGTTATTTGAGAGAAGGAATAACACGAATTGAGATTCATGAATTACACGAATTTGGAGACACGAATTACACGAATTGATTCACTATAAATTTTGAAAAGGAACTACAGCAGCAAAAGTTTTTTAGTACAAATAAATAAACCGTCATGAAAGTAAATAACGTTTTAGAACTGATTGGAAATACACCACACCTAAGGTTAAACAGATTATTCGGAAAGGATTATGAAGTATGGATTAAACTGGAACGTCAGAATCCAGGTGGAAGTATCAAAGACAGGATTGGTGTTGCTATGATTGAAGATGCGGAGCAAAAAGGTATTCTCAAAAAAGGCAGTGTGATCATTGAACCGACATCTGGCAATACGGGTATCGGGTTGGCACTGGCGGCTTCGATAAAGGGATACAAACTGATACTGGTGATGCCAGAGAGTATGAGTGTAGAAAGAAGAAAGATCATGTCGGCATACGGTGCTGAATTTGTACTCACTCCACGAGAGAAGGGAATGAAGGGTGCCATTGAGAAGGCATACGAGTTGGCGAAGGAAAATGGCAACGCCTGGATTCCCCAGCAGTTTGATAATGAAGCCAACACAGAGGTTCATCGTAAAACAACGGCGCAGGAAATTATAAATGATTTCGGTGATGGACTCGACTATGTTATAACTGGAGTTGGAACCGGCGGGCATATCACCGCGATTGCGGAAGTGGTGAAACAGAAGCTGCCATCACTAAAGGTATTTGCAGTAGAACCGGAACTGTCACCCGTGTTAAGCGGAGGAAGTCCGTCACCACACCCGTTGCAGGGATTGGGTGCCGGCTTTGTGCCTTCGATTTTGAATACGGGTGCTTTAGATGGCGTCATCACAGTAGGTAAGGACGAAGCTTACAATTATGCAAGGCGCCTGGCCAAAGAGGAAGGTGTTTTTGCAGGGATATCTACAGGCGCTGCTGTTGCTGCTGTTGCCAAAAAGCTTCCGGAAATTCCTAAAGGATCGAAGATTCTTACTTACAACTACGATACGGGCGAACGATATCTTTCAGTAGAAGGATTGTTCGAGTAATAGTATCTAATAAAATGGAGAAAGGAATCTAAACAGATTCCTTTCTTTCTATAACTACTGTGCATGCTCATAAATCATCGATAATAGTTCATAGCGTTTTTAAAAACGGTAGCCTACAAAGAATTGAACCACTGCATTCTTTCCTTTCACATCCTCTGGGTTGAAGGGAAGTGGATAAGGTGTTGGTGAAGTTGTGCTATATGCGGAAGTTTTATAAATATTTCCAAAGCTGATGTTGTAACGTCCTCCAACAAGAAGTCCTTTGAAGGGATAGATCTCAACACCGCCTGCAAAGCCGTAATCGAAGCGATTCATGTATTCGGTGACGGCTTCGGAAGAACCTTCATTAGAAGTAGATTTCTTTGCATTGAGAAGATAGCCCACTTGTCCGCCGGCTTGCAGCTGTACTTTTTTGGCAATAGTGAATGTAGTGAGGTGCGGCATGTAGATATAGTCCTGCGACACATTTTGCATTTTGCCAGATTCATCGAAGGAGAATCCCTGGCGGGAGAAGACGAGTTCAGTACGATAACCCATTCCTTTTGACTGGGGTGCAAAAAACGCAGCCACCATAAAGCCATTGTTGCTTTTGGGAGAAAAGTTGGGAGTGCTTCCAGTGACTTTTGCAAAGTTGTAACCTGCTTTGAGACCAATCTTTGGCCTCATATCTTTTAAATCTTTTTGGGAGATGCCAGGAAAATCTGGTTGTGTTTGTGCATTTAGTTGAATGGCAAAAAATGCCACCAGTGCCATCGTAAAAACGTGCTTCATGATAATTTTGGTTTGGTTATAAAAGTGGTGAGACGACAGTTGCG
>DATDNL010000247.1:0-4570 GCA_036518315.1 Flavisolibacter sp.
TCAAAACCTTCAATAATTATCTACACTCTTGCCAATGATTCCATATCGTGTATCATTCCCTTTAACCGCGTTGGTAATCTTATTGTACTGAAAGCAAGAGCTGATACTACTGAAGGCAACTTCATTCTGGATACAGGGGCGCCCGGTCTTGTTCTCAATATCACCTACTTCCGTAATTACCCCATTGCTGCACAACACGATGGCGAACAGGCTAGTATTGCAGGCAGCACGAACGGCCTCCAAAGAACGACTATCAAAGACCTCTCGTTTGGCACTCTGCAATATGTAAGAACAGAAGCCGATCTTACCAACCTTGGACAGATAGAAAACGCAAAAGGCATAAAAGTCCTGGGTTTACTTGGCGTTGATCTTTTCAGGCAGTACGAAATGATCATTGATTTTGAGAAGAGTCTCATCTACCTTCATCGCATTGGGCGCAAAGAGGCGTCTAGCTATAAACACCAGCTTTTGAATGACACAGCAGCTTACCGCACTTTGCCCATCGAGGTCAAGGATAACCGCATCATCATGACTACGGAGGCGGAAGGAAAGAAGCTCAGGTTGGTGATCGATTGCGCGGCAGAATCAAACATCATTGACAGCCGCCTGCCTAATAAGTTCTTTGAGAACGTCACCATTACGAGGCGCGTGAAACTGGCCGGCCCTGGCAATAAGACTGTAGACGCCTTCTATGGAAGCCTCAGCAAAATAAGAATAGGAGGGGTGGATATCAACAACCTGCCTATCACGATCACCAACCTTGAATACACCTGCTTTGCACTCGGCGGTTGCGTGGATGGCGTTTTAGGATTTGATTTTCTCTCCCTGCATAAAATAGGGTTTAATTTTGTTAACCGTAAAATGTACATATGGAAATGAAAAGGAACAGGCATAGGATAGTGTCCCTGGTAAGCTTGTTCTTATTGGTCTTCTTATTGTTTACCGTACATGCTGATGCACAAGTCGCCGCCTTCTCCATCAAGAATGGCCGTATGTACATTCAAATGGACAAAAGCCTTTCACCTTCCGCTGTCGATAGTTTCATCACTGAAAACGAACTGCAGGACCTCGATCTCAAGAGCTTTATCAAAACAAATTTGAGCGACTCTCTTAAGAAGTTGGGCTGGGATGTCGAGGTAAATAACACTTCCTTTTTCGTCATCAGCAAAGCCTTCGAGCCTTTCGCCGATATTGGCAACACGGTCAAGCGAATGTTGCTTTCCGACTTTCCCAACACGCAGTTCCTGGCAACCGATAACGGGATCAGCTTTGGCATCAATAAGTTTCGCAACAAGAACCCATTTGCTGTAGAAGATTCTGTAGTTACGTTTTTCCTTCGCAATAACAAAACGGCCAAAAAAGTAATGCTCGCGGGCAGCTTCAATGACTGGAACCCAAACGCACTCGCCATGAATGCTACCGATAGCGGTTGGATCGCTTATGTGAAACTAACGCCGGGCAAGTACTGGTACAAGTTCATTGTGGATGGCAACTGGACGATCGATAATGACAACCAACTAAAAGAAAATGATGGCCAGGGCAATATCAATTCTGTATTCTTCAGACCGAATGCACTCATTAGGCTAAATGGTTTCACGAATGCTAAAAGGGTATACCTCGCCGGCAGTTTTAATGACTGGGATCCAAAGGAGTTGTTGATGAATAAATTGACTGGCGGATGGCAGTTACCACTTTATCTCGCAGAGGGTACGCACACTTATAAGTTTGTAGTTGATGGCAAATGGATGAGGGATGAAACCAACCCTGAGAAATTACCAGATGGAGAGGGCGACTTCAATTCGGTACTTCGTTTTGGAAAGCAGCATCTCTTCCAATTGCAGGGGTATGAAAACGCAAAGAAAGTTATTGTCGCCGGTTCTTTTAACCATTGGCGAGAGGACGAACTAGCGATGAATAAGACGGCAACAGGGTGGGAGCTACCTTATACTTTGGGCGCGGGCAACTACGAATACAAGTTTATTGTAGATAATAAATGGATAACCGATCCGGCTAATCCTATTAGTTCTCCCGGTTCGGGCAATTCATTTTTAATTGTCGATCCTAATTATACATTCCGCCTCAATGGTTTTACAGATGCGAAACAAGTATATCTCGCCGGCGACTTCAATAATTGGGATCCCAAGGCCTATGCGATGAAAAAAGAAGGTGAGGCCTGGATCTTCCCTGTTCATCTCTCGCTGGGAAAGCACTTATACAAGTTTCTCGTTGATGGTAAATGGATCAACGATCCCGCCAACCCGCTCTGGGAGCAAAATGAATATGACACAGGTAACTCGGTTTTGTGGATAGGACGGTAAAGGAAAGTTGTTTTTTCTGGTTTGCTTATCTTCCCCATTAATTATCGGCTGTTTTATGAATCTGAGGCTCCTGGCTGCCTGCTTTCTATTGTTGGTGAGAGTGTGCGATGCGCAAACCAATGACCCGGTACAATATATTGGTATAGAGCACGGCCTGTCAAACAACGCCGTGACGAGCATCTACCAGGATCACAATGGCTTTATGTGGTTCGGAACCTACGACGGTTTGAACCTCTATGATGGCTACGCGTTCAGGGTCTTCCGCAATATAATTGGCGACAGCAGCTCTTTGGGCGATAACCACATAAGTGCGATCGAAGGAGATGCCGCTCATAACTTATGGATAGGCTGCGAGAAAGGACTGTACATCTATAACCCACTTCATTCGAAGTTCAAACACGCCAGGTTTAAAGCGTTGGCTTCAGGTGTGTTTCAACCTATCCTTGATAATGTTCCTGCTTTATGTGCGATTGATAATGGTAGATCGATGCTTGTAGGAACGGTCAACAAGGGATTGCTGGTCTTTAAGGGAAATGAAAGCCAGGGAATGCAAGTGCCGCTGAACGCTACAAAAAATACAACGGCTTATACCGTGACGGCTATTGCCGACGATCCGCGAAAACGTTTTGCGTACCTGTTCGTTGCGGGTTTAGGTCTTTGCAGGTATGACGTAGGCGCCAATTTACTTCGGCTTATTAATGCTTCGGTGAAAGAGGCCGATTGTCTCAAGGTTGACACCGAAGGAAATCTATGGATCGGAACTGACAACGGCCTGTTTCGATATGAGGAGCGGAACAATGTGTTATCAAGAAACATGCTGCCGGCGCGCAACAGGGTGATCCAATTGTTTGAAGACAAAAAGAAGACGATTTGGATCGCATCAGACGGCGGGGGCGTATGGTCCATGCCTCTCGCTTCGCAGGAGCCGAAGCCTTACCTTTCGGCTGATGGTAGTTCTGCCATCAACAGCAATGCCGTTTATTCAATTTATGAAGATAACGAAGGGCGTAAATGGATAGGAACCCTGAGGGGAGGCATCAACCTTATTCAGCCTTTTACAAGTTCTTTTAAAACGGTTGCTTATAACCCGCCGGGGCGTGCCAACCCGGTAAACAACTTTATTCTTTCTTTCTGCGAGGACCAGTACAATAATATTTGGATTGGAACAGACGGAGCCGGCCTTCGTTATTGGGACCGTAAGGCCAACCGCTTCACCTCTTTCTCACACAATCCTGCTGACCCCAATTCAATCAGTAGCGATTTCGTGACCGGCATGTTCAGGGACTCGCAAAATGATCTTTGGATCTCCACCTGGTTCGGAGGCGTAAACCGGTTGAGAAAGAACTCTACATCCTTCGAACATTTTATTTGCTATAATCCAAAGACAGGAGCTGCTGAAAATAATGCCTGGCTGGTTTACGAGGATGCCCAAAAGAGGTTATGGGCCAGCACCACAAATAATGGAACGCTGTACCGGTTTAACAGGTCTGGCAATCGATTTGAGCTGTTTGACGAGAATATTGTCAATATTCATTGCGTTGCAGAAGACAGCGAGGGAAACTTCTGGGGTGGAAACTACACCTCGTTGATCCGCATTGACAGGGGTGGTAAGAAGCATGTTACGTACAAGATAGGTTATACTGTACGCTGTATTCGAGAGGACAGGAATAAAAATCTATGGGTAGGAACGGATGGTGGCGGCCTGCTTTTGCTGAACCCGAAGAACGGAGAGTTCCAGCGATTCACCACTGCAGACGGGCTACCGAGTAACAGTATCCTGCGCCTGCTCGAAGATGGGAAACACAATTTGTGGTTGAGTACTTACAACGGCTTATGCAAGTTTAATACGCTTACCAGGATCTGCAGAAACTTTTCACAATCCGACGGTTTGCAGAGCAACCAGTTCAGCTTCAATGCAGCATTGGCTCTGAAAAGCGGCGAGTTCCTTTTCGGCGGCATCAAGGGGTTTAATGTATTCTACCCGGACAACGTGTACGACAAGAAAGAGACCCCCAGGATCTTCCTGACAGGAATAAAGATCAACAATACCAGTGTTGAAGACAACGATTCCTATGTAAGTAAGCGAGACGTCGACAAGATCAACCAGGTCACCGTTCCATATGACCAGGCCATTCTTTCCATGGACTTCGTGGGGTTGGACTATACGGGCACGGATAAGATTAAATATGCTTATTTACTCGAGGGATGGGACAAAAACTGGAATAATGTCAATAATATACGCACAGCCAATT
>DATDNL010000248.1:0-2285 GCA_036518315.1 Flavisolibacter sp.
AATCACCTGGATTCATCTCGAGGCTAACCATTAGGGAAATGTTTTGTTGAACCATACAAGGCATATAAGGCATACAAGAAATACATATAAGAAGCTCGTCACTTAAATACCTTTTGTGGTTTACATTTTTTCAAATGTGATAGAAAAATGGAGTGGGCTTTCTCTCTTCCTTATATGTCTTGTATGTCTTGTATGGTTCAATTCCCCCTGAACATCTAGCTTGACTGCAACTGATGACCAAAACCGATGGGCTGATTTATATTTAGACAACTAGCAGATGGTACTAAGCCCAATAGGAAGAAGGACTTCAGTGCGACCATAGAAAAGCTTCGAGCCGCAGTTAACATCAATTTTACAGCTACGTACTTAGAAATGGCGAGGCAATTTTTAACCTTTGTAGCTTACCTAAGTCTCTGAAGAACCAACATCAAATTGTCATGAAGAAGATTCTCGTACTCCTATACTTCCTGCTTGCGGCTGTCTATACTTATAGCCAAACGGATTCTACCGAAAAGGAGAAAACTCAAGTAAGTGCAGGACTCCAATTTATATCTAACCAAACCTATGCGGGTCGTACAGACTCTTTGAAACTACCGGTCCTGATCCCGGAGTTCAACCTCGAATTTGCCAAAGGTTTCTTCGTGAACACAAAGGGCTATTTGAATTTGTCGGGTGGTAAGACAAGCTTTGATGGAATCAGCATCGAACCGGGTTACCAGTTCTCAAAAAACAACTGGAACGGAAGCTTCTCTGTTATTAAAAACTTTATCAGCGATAGCAGTAACCTCATTATTGCTCCCGTAAATGCATCGCTGGAATTTTATCTGAGCAAGGATACAAAAGTGGTAACGCCCTATATAGGTTCTGAATATGTGTTTTCGGCTGAAGGAAATGACTTCATTGTTTATGGAGGCTTGTCGAAAGATATTATGTTCTCAAAACCTGAGGCAAGTACAACCTTTGATGCTAACCCGTCGCTGGGAGTGACGGCCGGTACCCAGAACTTTTATTATTCATTCCTTAAAACCTATTCTTCGAACGGAAAGACACGCGTAATCAGTAAAGGAAGGGGCAGAGGAGGTTCAGGCACCACCACCACAACAACTACCACTACTACTACCAGGACAGTGAAACAACAAAGCCAGGCCTTTAGCTTGTTGTCTTCATCCATCGAATTGCCTTTTACGTTGACGGCAGGTAAATTCAAATGGGTGACGACGCCTTCACTGGAAATGCCCGTTAACCTGATCCAGGGTCAAAGCGGCGGTCAAACTTCTTCTTCGGTTTTTTATGTGACCACAGAGTTACTGTTCACTTTTTAGATAGAAGGGCTAACCATTGCCTGTCATCTTGTAAGTGATGGTGCCCACCCATTCTTTTATCAAAGCATCCCATTGAGGCAGCGCATAAGAAGAGGGGAGGATGTAATCTTCAAAGAAATTATTGCTGATTCTTTTGGCAACGAAGTCGCAGGGGTAAAGATCGGTATCTACCCCAGCCTTTTTGAACACTCTTTGAGCGCGCGGCAGGTGCATGGCAGAAGAGATGAGCAGGTAAGGACCCTGAATGTGGAAGGAATCAATGATCTTTTTGGAAAACCGTGCATTCTCCAGGGTATTTCTTGAACTGGTGTCCGTATAAATATCTTCCGCAGGTATACCAATTTGTGTCAACCTCTCTTTAATAAAAAATGCCTCCCGGAAATTGTTTTTCGTGATATAACCATTGCCCGCTGCCACGATTATCTTGTTGATATGGCCGGTCTTGAAAAGCAAGGCTGTTTCAATAAACCGGTCGGAAGCAGGATTAAAGTAGCCCTTGTCGTCGTACTTGCTGTAGGAGACCATTCCACCTAAAAGAATCCCCGCATTGTATTTCGGCAATTTGTCCATCGGCACTTCTTTGGCTTCGTATAAGCCGATACATTTTCTTATCAAAAAGGGATTGGTGAAGAAAACAAGGGCAAGTAAGGCCACGGTGAATAAGACCCGCCTTCTTCGTTGGTTTCTTGTAATAATGCCGGCAATAGAGAGAATAAGGATCCAAACCAGGGGACGAAACAGGTAGAGGAGTATTTTAAGTAAAACAAACATCGTGGTAGTTAAAGGGACTAAGATAGGGTTGATTAGTTGATTGGTTGATTCAGTTGCTTGGTCGATTAGGTTGATTTGTTCACACGCCCCATTTTATAGGACAGTTAGGTCGCGGATCTACGGCCAGGTTTGGTATGAGTGGTTCTAAAGTGATGATAAAACAATAGGAGAGGCTAGGACTAGCGTGTCCAA
>DATDNL010000249.1:0-3473 GCA_036518315.1 Flavisolibacter sp.
CCTGGAACAGATGTTTGCTGACGCACTACAAACTTTTCCGGACGAATGCTGCGGATTCTTCTTCGGAAAGGAACAAGGCGAAGAAAGAAGGGTCACTGAAATATTGGTAGTCAACAATTCGAAAGAAGGTGATAAGAGAAGACGCTTTGTGATCGCTCCAAAAGATTACATCAATGCTGAGCGCCATGCCGAAGAGAACGATCTGCAATTGTTGGGAATTTATCATTCACACCCCAACCATCCGGCTATTCCATCCGAACACGACCGCGTGGCAGCACAGCCCTACTTTTCCTATATAATCATTTCAGTTATGGATACAGAAATTGCTGCAATCCGTTCCTGGCAAGTGAATGAAGAGTCTCAATTTGAAGAAGAAACAATCGAAAACCAATTCATAAATCAACACAAATAAAATGGCAACGATCATTATTCCAACCCCACTAAGAAAGTTTACAAATAACACTCCAAGAGTGAACATACAGGCACAAAACGTAAGAGGTGTTGTTGATGAACTTACACTGAACTTCCCTGACCTTAAAAGACATTTGCTCGACGAACAAGGAAATATCCGTTCGTTCGTGAACCTCTTTGTAGGCGATGAAGACATTCGCAACCTCCAACAGGACCAAACACCAATTAAAGAAGATACGGTTATTAGTATTGTACCGGCTATTGCAGGCGGCATTGCTTAATCATTCAAATGAAAACCATGAGTCACGAAAACATACATTTCTCCAAAGAAGAATTATCACGTTACGACAGGCATATCATCATTCCCGATTTTGGATTTGAAGCACAGAAGAAGCTTAAGGCCGCAAAGGTGTTGGTAATAGGATCAGGAGGCTTAGGAAGTCCCGCGCTTCTTTACCTGGCAGCAGCAGGTGTTGGGACCATCGGCATCATCGACTTTGATGTAGTGGACGACAGCAACCTGCAAAGACAGGTGTTGTTTGGAGTGGATGAAATCGGGAAGCCAAAGGTGGAAGCAGCAAAGAGAAGATTGGAATTATTGAATCCCTTCATCAAGATTAAGGTCTACAACGAACAACTAACTTCGAAGAATGCCCTCGACATCATTAAAGACTATGATGTTGTCGCCGACGGTACTGATAACTTCCCTACACGTTACCTTGTCAACGATGCCTGCGTGTTATTAGGTAAGCCAAATGTCTATGCCTCAATTTTTCAGTTTGAAGGACAGGTGTCCGTATTCAACTACGTAAATAGGGAGGGAGAATTAGGTCCAAACTACAGGGACCTATATCCTACTCCACCACCTCCTGGTCTCGTACCCAGTTGCGCCGAAGGCGGAGTCTTGGGTGTACTCCCCGGTATTATTGGCAGCTTACAAGCGTTGGAAGTCATCAAAGTGATTACCGGTGTTGGCGAAACGCTCAATGGGCGCTTCTTCATCTTCGATGCACTGAACTTTGAGTCAAGAACCTTCAAGATCAGGCGCAATCCTTCCAACCCCGTAAATGGTGTAAATCCAACGATCACGGAACTAATCGACTATGAGCAGTTCTGCGGAGTGAAGGCAGTAGAAAAGCCTATTAAAGAAATCACTGCCAGGGAGCTTTACGATTTACAGGTTCGTGGCGAAGACATACAGATTATTGACGTAAGGGAGCCGCATGAATACGAGATCGCAAACATTAGTGGTGAACTAATTCCATTAGCTACAGTGTCCGCGAACGCTGATAAGATCGATCGCAATAAAAAGGTGATCGTGCACTGCAAAATGGGTGGTCGAAGTGCAAAGGCCATTCACGAACTGGAAGAGAAGTTTGGATTCACTAACCTCTATAACCTGAAAGGCGGTATACTGGGTTGGATAGATGAGGTGCAACCGGAGTTGACCAAATACTAAATATCCTTTGATCCGGCCAGGCGGGATCAAAGGATATTAAAAGAAGGATCTCTTATAATTGTTGTTGGAGGGACGCGATTAGAATATGGTAGATACGTGCGGCTCTACAGGCTCAACAGCATGACTGCCCCATTTACCAAACAGCATAGCTGTGTTATAGTATTCTTCGTCAACACGTTTTTGTTGAGACAAGGCCTGCTCTAACGGCACCGGTACAATCGTTGTTCCCTGGAGGGCCACCATGTAACCGTATTTGTGCTCCACTACCAGTTCACCTGCTTTCACTCCCAACTTCGTTCCCAACAGCCTGTCAAAAGCCGTCGGTGAACCACCCCTGATAATGTGGCCAAGAACGGTAGCTCTCGTGTTCATACCGGTTCTTTCTTCGATCAGTTTGGCGAGGCGGGGTCCTATTTCCTTCTTATCAAGGCGGACGTTGCCAAAATCGTCTCTTTCTATTTCACCGGAATCCATACCCGTCAGTTCGAAGCCTTCTGCCACGCAGATGATGCAATAGTTCTTATTCATCCTGCGGCGCTCTTCGATCATCGCCACTACTTCATCAATCGATTTGGGGAATTCAGGAATGAGGATGATGTGTGCAGAGGCAGCCATTCCGGCCTGGATAGCTATCCAACCCGTGTTTCTTCCCATCACTTCCACCACGAAGCACCTGTTGTGGGATTTAGCGGTCGTATGCAGACGGTCGATAGCTTCCGCAGCGGTATTAGTAGCCGTATCGAAACCGAAGGTGTAATCGGTACACGAAAGGTCATTATCGATGGTCTTCGGAACACCAATCATGTTCATACCCATTTTTTGAAGTTTGTTAGCGACGCCAAGGGTATCATCACCCCCGACGGCTACGATGCCTTCGAGTTCCAGGCGATTCATTACCTCCCTTACCTTTTCGGGACCGTTTTCTACTTTCAAAATATTGGTACGTGAGGATTGAAGAATAGTACCACCGAGGGTCAAAATGTCTTCAACATCATTTAAAGACAAGGGCACACAGTCGCCAGTCAATGCCCCTTTCCAACCCTGCTTCAGTCCAATGACTTCGACATCATTTATGAGACATTTTTGAACAACGCCCCTGATTACTGCATTAAGCCCGGGGCAATCGCCGCCACCAGTGAGGATTCCAATTTTGCGCATAGAAGTTTTGTTTGAGTGTAAGAAACTAAAGTACTGGCTCTGCACAGAATAAAAGATGACTACGAAAATGATTTTCGTCAGTTTCACATACTGATTACGGGGGCGTTACGGTTGCAAGAAAAATTCTATCGTTGGCAGCAACGTGAGCGTTCGGAGCTACGCAGACGTTATTTTCCTATTAAGATAACCAGAATAATCCGGAATCACAAGAGGGTAGTCATCGTTCATTAAAATAGAAGTCAATACAAAGTCGGCAGTAGTCCGGTTGCACGCTATGATGATGTTCCAGGTCACGGCCAGACGCAGTAATGCTTTCACGTCACTGTCGTGAGGTTGTTGCTCCATAGGATCCCAGAAGAAGATGATGACATCGAGGTTGCCTTCGGCGATAAGCGCTCCAATTTGTTGATCACCTCCAAGAGGTCCGCTTAAGAGTCGCTTCACC
>DATDNL010000250.1:0-2652 GCA_036518315.1 Flavisolibacter sp.
TGTCTGTGGATGTCACTAACAAAGGCGATCGCAAAGGTGATGATGTGGTACAACTCTATTTGAAGGATGTGTTGACTAGCGTAACCACTTATGAATCTCAATTAAGAGGATTTGAAAGAGTGGCCTTACAAGCGGGAGAAACGAAGACAGTAAAGTTTGTGCTTCACCCCGACGACCTCGCGCTGATTGACAAAAACATGAATTGGACAGTGGAGCCTGGCGAGTTTGAGGTATGGATTGGCTCTTCCTCTGCAGATATCAAACTGAAGAAGAGCTTTACAATAAAGTGATTCCGTTTGGTTGGGGAGCAAGGTTTCACTTCATCATCTATACAGCAACTCTACTATTGGATCTTTATCGCCTTTGATCTTATTTGCGTTAACCAGGTACTTTTCATCATGATATACTTTGGTCGCTTGCAATAGTAGGGGATAGTAATCCGCGGAATTATAAGGACCTATTTGCTGGAAGGGCCATTTCTTTTCTTTAAGTGCGTAAGGCATCAGCCAGTCAACCGCCGTTTGCAGTGTGGCTCCCGATGTTGTTTTGTAGTGCCAGAGATCAACGTCGAGCTTTTTTGCGAGCGTGGCAACCTGGAACCAGGCAGAAGTTACAAATGTGCTGTAGCCAAGTCCGTTCGTTCTTTCGAGTTCAAGGGGAAATTTTCCTTCCTTGGTCAACTGGCTGTCCAGGCGTTTCTTACTTTCATCAAGCAACTCCCTTGCCGTACCCCTATAACCGATGTATAAGGCAAAGTCGATCGCCTGCACGTAGAACCAGGTGCCATGGTTATTCGGCCAACGGTGTTCTTCATCTCCGTTCTTGCTAGTTAGCATCCAACGTAAGTATTGTTTGTACCAGTCTTTGAGTTTCCGGGTGTCGGCATCGGTCCAGGCTTTAGAATTGGACAGTAGTGCCGCAGCATCGGCAATGCCTGTTAAAGAGCGGCTTTCAATGATACCGATTCCTCGCCCGTTGGTAATACCCGGAATTCCCTGCGCATAGTCCAGGTTGGGATTCATCCTGGTGCCTTCGTCGAAGAACCAGTAACGAAGCAGGGCAGATGCTTTTTCGGCGTATTTCTCTTCGCCGGTAAAATACCAGGCGAGGGACAGGGTTTTAGTGGCGTTTTCAAGGTTATCGAAATAGGTATGATCTGTTATTTTTTTGATCTCGGGATTGTGCTGTCCATCTCTTCGTATGTAAGGCAGCCCGTTTGGTTTACTGCTGTCATACCAGAAATAGGGAGCCTGGCTCATATAATCGTGCTTGTTGCCACTGGGAGGAGTGACCGCTTTATCTACTACTGAAACAGGCTTGCTATTGAGCAAAGCATCCGCTTTCCTGGTTAAGGCGTCAACCAATAGCCATGTGTCGCTGTCTTTTTGTTGCAATTTCTTTTTTACCTGCACCAGGTGATCGCCGTCGATAAGTAAAGTGTTTGGTGTTTGCGCCGATACATTCGATAAAATACAGACAGCGATCAGTAAAGTCAAAATTCTCACAGGGCTTTCTCTATTTTAATGAGTAAGCGGCAACGGTTTTGCCATTAAATGTAGGAACGTAAATAATCCTCTTTACCGGATCGTAACCGATATCGGCCGTATTCTTATTTGCTGCGTGCGTATCCAACAAGGTTTCTACATTGCCATTTGCTGAGACATAATATACGTAGCCTTGCCAGGCAGTGACGATAAAATCTCCGTTACCAACAGGTTCTATTCCGTCAATGCCATTTGGTACTTCAGCAATCTTTGTTATTTCCTTTTGGGCATTTGCTTTTTGAAGCAACTTTCCCTGTGCAAAGACGAGGACGTCGCCGATTGCTTTTAGCCCGTTGGCACCGGTTATGTTTTCCAAATAGATAGAAGGAACATCGTTTGTGATCCGCCAGATCTTAGCTGTTTTTGAATCGGACACGAATACATTCCCCTTGGTGTCAACCGTTATATCGTTTAAACCTGAAGCTCCCTCAATTTCGATTTTCTTGTCTATGCTAGCTTTCTTTGCGTCTATAACGACAACGTTATTAAGGTCTGCAACATAGAGTTTGTCCTTGAAAGTTCCCAATCCTTTTGGAGCATTCAACCCCGTGATCCAGGTACCATTGTATTTTTTGCCGTCGGGGCTGAGTTTGCCGACGCCACCTTTACCATCGGCGTCCCAGGGACCGCCGTCAATGAGTGAAACATAGAGGATGTTTTGTTTGGAATCCAGCAACACAGACTCGGGGACGGCGACTATGGTATCGGTTTCCCAAATCTTTTGCAGTTTGTGTGTTTGAGCGGTAGCGGTCGTTGTAACCACAACAGAGGCAATTAATACTATTTTTTTCATGGCGGTTTGTTTTTGTTCAAGCGGTTGTCCAGGGTTAATTAGGGGATTAAAATTAAGGCGATATGGAGAAGTTTTGAGTTTTGAGTTGGTTCGAGGTTTGAGGTTCGATGTTCGATGTTGGTTGATTGGTTGATTGGGGTGAATGAGTTGATTAGGTTGAATGGGGAGAAAGGTCACGCGGAGACGCGAGGTACGGGGAGGGAGTTGGAATTTGGGTCGTTTACAGTTCCTTTTTTCCTTTACAGTTATGGTTTTTTTGAGCATCAGGCACGGTTGCCTGTAGGGAGGGTTTGGATGGTGGCGCCTTGTCTTGAT
>DATDNL010000251.1:0-3486 GCA_036518315.1 Flavisolibacter sp.
TAGCAGATGCTGTTTCCATTCCTCCGTGGCTGGTAGCGCTGATATTTGCAATTTTTTCATACACGTAGGGGCCAACATATTCAGAAAAAAACTCCACCGGCGGTTTCGTCAACGTAGCGAAGTCAAAAAAACCGGAATCGCGATCCTTCGGATATACCCATGTTTGTATGGACTTGCTGTAAACTTCGCCATCATATTGCACTGCAAAATCGGCCACGCCTAACACAAACAACCAACTGGAAATAGGCACCGATTGTACCCAACGTGTTTTTCGCATAGCAGTGTCAAGGTTACTTTCCTCCGCTAATAGCCCATTGGAAATAACTTTGTAGTGTGCCGGGGCAACGACAATAAATTCACTGGTGGCTTTGTCATAAGGATGGTCAATACAGGGAAGCCAGTAGCGTGTCTTATTGGGCCAGTTTTCACTGAAAAAACTGCGATTCCCATATTTGGTAGGGCCGATTGTTAATCCATCTGAAGGAATTCCATGATAGTTGATCTCAAAAATTAAACATTCGCCGGGTGATGGAGGTTTCGTGAGGTTTATGACTAATTCGTCGTTTGCATGGGTAAAACCGAGCGACCGGCCGTCGACCTTTACGCTTTCCACCTCCATTCCTTCCTGCTTTCGCACTTCAGTTTTGTTCGCAAAATCCAGGCGAAAGTGCCGGACATTGCCCTCTTTAAACAGGATCGTGATGGACGCAGAACCTCGTATCATATCAGAAGTGTCACTGAGAAACAATCTGAATGAATAATGCTGAATATCGATGCTATAATTCTTCGGATAATCATCCGCACGAACAAGCGTTGACAGGTGCATCATCAACAACATTGCAAAAAATCGAATTGTTTTACGCATAATTTCAAATATGGTCTGTACGCTACATGATAAATTGTTTTCAGTCGCAAAACGGCTAATGCCGGTTGCCATTACAACCTTCCCGGGGGCCGCCTGTTTTTACCTTCTCTGCCGGTAAGATCGTCGCCAAGGTCCTGCCTGGCACGTTCTACCAGTTGTTCCAGTCTCTCCACGATCGCGGGGTTTTGCTCCTTAACATCATATCGTTCACCAGGGTCCCTTCGCAAATCGTACAGAGCCAGCCCAGTAGAATCAATGTGAATCTTACCGGGCCAACCATCATGACCAGGCGGTTCTTTTTCGTTTGATTCAATCTTGTGAGGCAATACCAACTTCCACGATCCTTCACGCACGGCTTCCAAACTGTTCTTGTTATAGTAGAAGTACATATAATCGCGCGGGTTGGCATTTAATTCACCTTTCAGCAGTGATAGAATATTAACACCGTCAATTTTATTCGCAGGTAACGTTGCCCCTGTAATGGCTGCCAGTGTCGGCAATATATCTATGTTACAAGCCAGTTTAGTACAAACGGTCCCCTCCGGTACCACTCCTTGCCACCGAATGATCGACGGCTCCCGGACACCACCTTCGAAAGTCGTCATCTTACCTTCTTTTAAACCACCTGCAGACCCTGCATGATTCCCAAAAGTTAACCACGGTCCGTTGTCACTCGTAAAAATCAACAATGTCTGCCTATCAAGGCCGTTTCGGTGAATTGCTTTGATAATTTCACCGACGGACCAATCGACCTCCATCATAACATCCCCAAATAATCCTTGCTTGCTTTTGCCCCGGAATTTTTCTGAAACGGCAAGGGGCACGTGAACCATTGAATGAGCCAGATAAAGAAAAAAAGGTCTGCTCTTATTCCTGTCAATAAATCGTATAGCACGTTCGGTATATAATGTAGTAAGCGTTGCCTGGTCCTCTAACGTCTTTATATAGGCTATCATCCTGTTTCCCTCCATTAAGGGAAGCGGCGGATACCTGGATCTATAATTCGCTGTATCTCTTATTGGTTGGCCGTCATAACCGACCGGCCACATGTCATTGGAATAGGGAAGGCCAAAATACTCATCGAAGCCATGCTGAAGGGGTAGAAATTTTGGCGTAACGCCAAGATGCCATTTCCCGATAATGGCAGTCGAATAGCCCTTTTTTTTCAGCATTTGGGCAATCGTCTCTTCCTTCTCACTAATACCGATTTTGGATTCCGGGCCCAATGCTCCGTGAAGCCCGATTCTGTTGGGATAACACCCGGTTAACAGCGCCGCACGAGAAGCACTACAGATTGGCTGGACCGCATAAAAATTGGTGAATCGCATTCCCGTTGCGGCTAGTTTATTTATGTTTGGAGTCTGGTAGTCAATACCCCCATATGCGTTGACGTCACCATACCCCATATCATCCATGTAAATCAGTACGATGTTCGGTTTTGAAGGGGGCGCCTTCCCGCCTTGTGCGTGTGAGACACTTCCTTTAAAAACTAAAAGGGCTATTACCAAATTATAAACTGTTTGTTTCATGTGAATGAAGAAACAATTAGTGAAAGGAGTTTTGAGAAATCCGTTTAAGTATTTTGTCCAAAACCTTGAATTTTCATTAGCCTTTATTTAATGAAATCATATCAAAAGATGCCATTCTGAATCCGCTGCAAAAACGAAAGGGGTAAGTAGAGACAAACCCCTTATCCACATAGAAAAATTGCTGTAGTCTCTGCTTTGTGAAAACACATCTTTTTGAAAGATGCTAAAACTTTTTTTCTGCAAAGACCTGCAATACTGCGGCTGGTCCAGCCCATACAAATGGGCTGGTTAGAGCCCCAGAAGATTACGACTGCTAAAAGAAAAAACTGCTTACAATAGTTCAAAACTATGTGCATAGATCCAAACAGTCACCTCATTAATTGATAAGATTTAAACCGATTTTACCATTTACTGAATCGCTGTTGCGATGCTGGAGATTAAAAAACCCGTGCACCGGATTCGAACGGGAACAATTCCAGAAAGTTTTACAGACGTTTCGACACCCCTTGATTCGCAGTCAGCTCATGGCGGTAATATTCTTTCTGCACTCGTTTTTGTAAGACGCCTATTTGTGCGACCCTGTAATGGGATCGATCGAAAGCGGTTTGGGAAGTGGTTTTCTTGGAAAATTCTCCTTGCTCATCGACGCATCGTAGATAAATGCAGCCACAATCGTAGCCGATCGTTTAAGGTCTTCGGGCATAAGGTGATCAAAGGTGTCCATATTACTATGCTGACTTACTAACGGATCCTGGATGAATTGGAAAGCCGGCAACCCCACAACGTCAAAAGAAATGTGATCGGTGCTGCCTGTATTTCGAAGCGTAATTGTTTTGGCTCCAAGATCATTAAACGGAGCAAACCATTTTTCAAAAATTCCCCGGGCCGATTCGTTTCCCTGTAGATGAATGCCACGAATTTGCCCGGTACCGTTATCTAAATTAAAATACACGTAAAACTTCTCATGTTCCGGTAATAATTTCATCGTCTCCGGATCTGCAAAAGTTTTCTTTACATAGGCTCTGGAGCCTAATAAACCCTCTTCTTCCCCACTCCATAACGCGATACGTATTGTCCTTCTCGGTTGTATTC
>DATDNL010000252.1:0-3628 GCA_036518315.1 Flavisolibacter sp.
TGTTGATCCGGTCCACTTTTTACAAAAATTTCATACCACAGTCGAGGTACTTCGGTTGGACCTTGTTCACCCTGTTATTTCGGGCAACAAATTGTTCAAATTGAAAGAGTATCTGAAGGAAGCAAAATTTCTTGGCAAGGATACAATTGTCACATTCGGTGGTGCCTATTCCAACCATATTGTCGCCACGGCGGCCGCTGCAAAGGAAATGGGCTTCAAAACCATCGGTATCATTCGTGGAGAAAAGCCTACAGTTCTCTCACCTACTTTGATGGATGCCAGTAGCTATGAGATGGAGCTGCATTTCATTACGAGGGAACAATATAGAAAAAAGCTAATCCCATCGAGTGTTTACGAACAACATGAATTGAACAAAACATATGTCATTAACGAAGGTGGCTACGGGGCGCTGGGGGCAATTGGAGCTAAGGATATACTTCACTGCATCGATTCCGGCTCTTATACTCATATCATCGATGTAGTGGGTACAGGCACCACGATTGCGGGCCTACTCGAAGCATCTTCGCCGAATCAACTGGTGATAGGCATTAGTTCAATGAAAAATAATTACTCATTACAGGGCGAGATAGAAAACCTCGTTTCAGACGAGAATAAAAAACGCCTCCTTTTGTTTCACGATTACCACTTTGGAGGATATGCTAAATACACAAACCGACTCATAGAATTTATGAATGAGTGGTACCGCCTGGCAAGCATTCCCTCGGACTTTGTTTATACAGGCAAGTTGTTCTTCGCCGTCAATGATCTCATTGAGAAAAACTACTTTCCCCCTTCAAGTAAAATACTCGCCATACATAGCGGGGGATTACAGGGCAACCAATCGCTGCCCAAGGGAACGTTAATATTCTAGCACCCACTCTTATATTTGCACGGTTTTCAGATAAATTGCCAGTTACTATGAACCGTTTCTTTTTGCTCGCCATCCTGTCATTTACCTGCCTTTCGGCTTTTACTCAAGATACTTTACCCAAGTTTACTGTAACAAATGCAGGACCAAGCAGAAATATCGTAGGATGGGTCAATACCTATGGACTGGTGAAGCAGATCAGCGTTCAGCGCTCTTTTGATAGTCTTACTAACTTCAAAACCATCTTGAGTGTAGCAGATCCCAATTCAAGACAAAATGGTTTTGCAGATACGAAAGCTCCCAACGACCACGTGTTTTACCGTCTTTTCGTGGTGATGGGCCAGGGCCAATTCTTTTTTACAGCAGCAAAGCGACCAGAAGTTGACTCGTTTCGCTTAACCAAAAATGGCTTAATTGATAAGTCAAAGGATTCTTTGAATATCGGTTTCAAACCGGGCGTACCACGCCGTAATGATTTTGTGCCCTCCTTCTATGTGTACACCAATAAGGATGGTTACCTGTTCATTAATTTACCTGACGCTGGCAGGAAGAAATATCATATTAAGTTTTACGAGGAAGATGACAGCTTTTTGTTCGAGCTGAAAAATATAAACGAGCCCGCTCTCACATTGGATAAAACCAACTTCCTCCATTCAGGATGGTTCAAATTTGAACTCTATAACGACGAGAAACTCGTGGAGAAAAATAAGTTTTACCTGGCGAAGGAGTTTTGATGTCTTTCAGTGATTGAAACATTGAACACCTTTGAGAAGTTGTTTTTTAGCTTCTGTTTTACTTCTTCCATATCCACCTCTCTTCCCAGTTCTTCTTTCATCGAGGTCACTTTCTTGTTCACAATGCCGCAGGGAATAATATGATTGAAGTAGCCAAGGTCAGTATTTACGTTCAAGGCAAAGCCGTGCATGGTCACCCAACGACTGCAACGAACGCCCATCGCACATATCTTTCTCTCTTTTCCTTTTACAGTAGCATCGATCCAGACACCTGTCTCACCTGCTGATCTACCTGCAACAATTCCGTATTCAGCCAGGGTAAGGATGATCACTTCCTCCAACTCTCTCAAATACCTTCCAATATCCGTGTAGAACTTCTCAAGGTCAAGTATGGGGTATCCTACAATTTGTTGGGGACCATGAAAGGTGATGTCACCTCCCCTATTGGTGTGAAAAAATTCAATACCCTGCTGCTCTCTTTCCTGCTCATTA
Organism: Flavisolibacter sp.; assembly: GCA_036518315.1. GTDB lineage: Bacteria > Bacteroidota > Bacteroidia > Chitinophagales > Chitinophagaceae > Flavisolibacter. The sequence goes on from DATDNL010000252.1 coordinate 2,095, forward strand.
ATCAGCACATGTTCGATCTTTCCGCTCTTACCCAATGTATACACGGGCGGATGCTCTACAAAAAGTAAATAGTGTTTTGTTGGAAGGGACTTAGCGTCAACCGGGACATCTGATTTATGTATTACTGATTTAATTCGAAGATTTTCCTGTAAAAGGTTCTCCTGGTAATCCCATGCCTCCTTATATTCCATTGACCCAAGGTCCCTGAATTCAACAGTTTCCATAAAGGCAAATTTACCCCGTTGTACTCGTTATTTTTGCACCCTCTATGGATATTGAAGAAGTTAACAAGAATGGAGAAGAGGGAAACGACACCACCGATGAGCTTTACCAACGGTTCGTTTTCAATGCCGACAAGGGACAAGAACCCTTTCGCATCGATAAGTTCTTAATGAACCGCATAGAAGGAGCCACTCGCAATAAACTGCAGCAGGCCATCAACGCCGGGTTAATACTGGTCAACAATAAGGAAGTAAAACAGAACTACAAGGTGAAGGCTTTCGACCAGATCATTGTCTATTCTGATCTTTCCCCCGAGTCGACAGAGATTGTTCCGGAGAAGATGGATCTCAATATTGCTTTTGAAGACGAGGATGTGCTCATCATCAATAAGCCTGCAGGGATGGTGGTTCACCCAGGCAGCGGCAATTACTCGGGTACATTGTTGAACGGAGTAGCCTGGTACCTGCAGCACGAGAATCCTTCCATCACCGAAGCGGTCCTGCCGCGATTTGGACTGGTACATAGAATTGATAAAAATACAAGCGGTCTGTTGGTGTTGGCGAAAACCGACAAGGCTATGCGCCAACTAGCCAAGCAGTTTTACGATCACACCGTCAAACGTCAGTACCTGGCATTAGTATGGGGCGATCTCGCAAAGGACGAAGGCACCATTGTTGCGCACGTAGGTAGAAACCTGAGGCACCGTAAATTATTTGAAGCCTATCCCGAAGGCGATCATGGCAAAGAAGCGATTACACACTATAAGGTTGTGGAACGTTTCAATTATGTGACGCTCGTTCAGTGCATACTGGAAACGGGGCGCACGCACCAGATACGCGTCCACATGAAATATATTGGTCACCCTTTGTTCAATGATGATTTTTACGGAGGAGATAAGATTGTGAAGGGCACTATTTTCAGTAAGTACAAGCAATTCGTTGATAACTGCTTCTCTATTTGCCCCCGGCAGGCTTTGCATGCAAAGACGCTTGGCTTCGTTCATCCTACAACGGGTCAGGAAGTTTTCCTTGATACAGACTTACCTGCTGATATGGAACAAGTCATTGAGAAGTGGAGAAATTATGTGAAGAGCATCAAGAGTTTGTAGTTTGTGACTTGTGGTTTGTAGTTGGGAGACCGTTTTTGGTTCCCGGGACTCTATGTTCTTTGGAGAGCAATTGATTTCGTTTAGTTTATTCATTTCGGCAAAAAAATAGTTCGGAAATAACCTTTCGTCATTGACAAATACAATCCGTTTTTATATACTTGCACTGATACGAAGCACTGTCGCCTGATACAAAACAGAAGTTCT
>DATDNL010000253.1:0-7807 GCA_036518315.1 Flavisolibacter sp.
CGATTACTCAAGAAACCACGGTCAGTGGGAACCGAATGAGTTTGGTGGCAATGGCAACCTGGAAGCTATAGCGTTTATAAAGGACCTTAACGAAACCATCTTCCGCGACTTTCCCGATACCCAAACAATCGCTGAGGAAGCAACCGATTGGCCCGGTGTCTCCAAACCCACTTTCATGGGCGGCCTCGGCTTTGGAATGAAATGGATGATGGGTTGGATGCACGACACATTGGATTACTTTAAGATCGATCCTTTCTTCCGGCCTCACCACCAAAATAAGTTTTCCTTCAGCATGATGTACTTCTACGATGAGAACTTCATGCTTCCCCTAAGTCACGACGAAGTAGTACATGGCAAATCGCCGATGATTTATAAAATGCCCGGTGATGAATGGCAGAAGTTTGCCAACCTGCGCACCCTTTATAGTTACATGTGGACGCATCCCGGCGCACGTCTCCTATTCATGGGTAACGAATTTGGCCAAACTTCAGAATGGAACTATAAATCTGAACTTGACTGGCCGCTACTTCAGTATGAACCTCACAAAAAGCTCCAGGAATGTGTCAGAGATCTCAATCACCTGCTGACCTCAGAACCGGCGATGTACGAAAACCAGTTTAATGTGTACGGCTTCGAATGGGTCGACCTAAACCATCGCGAGGATTGCGTATTGGTATATCGAAGGCGAGGCAAAAAGGACGAGGATGATCTTCTGGTTATTTTAAACGTAGCTCCTGTACCAAAATGGGACTGGCAAATTGAAATAACAGGGCACAGGTACGGGAAAGAGATATTTAATTCCGACCTGCCAAAATATTGGGGCTCGGGCAACGTTACTAACCCGGATATAAGAATGGAGGAGATCAGCGCCGGCGATGAATCTGAAGACGGCTCAAAGAACTATAGACTACTGGTGAATTTACCTCCATTGGCGGCAATTGTTTTAAAGTAATTCCTTAGCGGGTAACATTTTAGCAATTTCCTGCCGTATTCCACTTGACGAAGCGGAATCAAATTTCTATTTTCGAAAGCTCGAAACACCAATATTCTATGAAAAAGTGTCTGTTTATTGTGACCTCGTTTGGAATCACGTCTGTTCTCTTTGCACAATCTGATAGCTCTGCATTTTATTTTCAGAAAGGCCTCGATGAAAAAGCGAAAGGCCATTCGATCATTGCCGTTCAGCAGTTGGAAAAGGCCTACAACTTTAACAAGAACGATAAGCAAATCGTAAGTGAACTTGCTGCGGACTATTTGGGACTTCGCCGTTACGCCCAGGCCAGGGATAAATTTCTGCAACTGGAGACAATGGGCGATAAGAGCGATAGCACCTATCGACAATTAACCCTTCTTTCTTTCAATGCCCGCAAATGGGATGATGCGATCAAATATGCCTTGCTTCTTAAGAAACAAAATGTGAACGAGAAATTGGCCTGGTACATCGGTAAGTCTTACTATGAGAAAGAAGACCTTGGCAATGCTATCAAGTACTTTGGCTTTGCTGCTAAAGAAGATCCGACCAATCCGGAGATTCCATATACCATCGCAAGGGCCTATGCCGACATGATGAACTACAAGGAGGCGATTCCCAATTTCCTTAAGGCCATCGAGTTGAAGCCGGACCCACGCTGGATCTATGAAACGGCATTGATCTATTATGCAGTTCCTGACGAACAGAATTCATTAAAGTACATGCTCATGGCAGGGGAGAAGGGTTACAAACAAGACAACGAGTACCTGCAAAATCTCGCCATCGCCTATACCAATGCCGGCAAACAGGCTGAAGCCATCAATCTTCTAAAAGGAATATTGGAAAAACGTCCTACTGACATTAACATCATCAACATGCTGGCGGAAGCGAACTACGACAGCAAGAAATATGATGATGCGATTGCTTACTACGACAAGCTAATGCAGATCAGTCCAAACAATGCAGAAGCTCTCTACATGACCGGCATGTGCTTCCAGAAAAAAGGCGAAAAGCAAAAAGGCATGGCTATTTGCGACAAAGCCATTCAGATCGACCCAAGCCTTCAAAACCTTAAACAGGAAAAGAAGATGCCTGGTGGGTTCTAAACCCTCCGAACCAGGATTTGCGTGGATTAAATAGACTTAAATGAAATATATAGAGAGTCTTCAACCAATGAAGACTCTTTTTCATAATAATGACACTAACAAAATCCATCCAATAAATCCTATTGATTCCAGCTCAAACAATCCCACTCATCCCATCCATCCCAGTTCAGACACTCTACATCCTCTCCGGCACCCTTATCCCCAACAAACTCATCGCATGCTGAATGACACTCGAAGTCAACTGGCAGAGCTGCAGACGCAATTGTTTCTTTTCTTCACTTTCTGCTTTCAACACACTGTGTGCAGTATAAAACGTATTATAGGTCTGCGCAACACTGTAGATATAGTTGGCTATAACAGCAGGACTATATTCCATTGCCGCCTGCTGAACGATATCGTCATATTGATCCAGCAAAAGAAGAAGCTCTTTTTCAAGCTTCAATAAGCCGATAGTTCCTGTAACCTGGCTGTTGCCTGCCTTTTCTTTCCTTAAAATGGACTTTATCCGCGCATAAGTATACTGAATGAAAGGGCCTGTAAATCCATGAAAGTCTATCGATTCTTCCGGGTTAAACACCATTCTCTTCTTCGGATCCACTTTCAGCAGGTAAAACTTCAAGGCACCAAGTGCCAGGGTTTCATACAGCTCCTTCAATTCAATCTCGGAAAACTCTTCAACTTTACTTTTCTCTTTTGTTTTCTTTTCTGCTTCCAAAACCATTTCATCTACCAGGTCGTCTGCATCCACCACCGTTCCTTCGCGACTCTTCATTCTCCCGGTAGGCAGATCCACCATCCCATAGCTTAAATGGAAAATGCCATCAGCATACGGCTTACCAAGCTTCTTCAGAATCAGCTCCAATACCTTCATGTGGTAGTTCTGCTCATCGGCTATGATATAAATACTTTGGTCGTAATGGAAATCCTTGTATTTCTCATCTGCAAGACCAAGGTCTTGCGTGATATATACCGACGTACCGTCTTTCCTGAGAACCAGTTTCTCATCCAGCCCTTCGTCGGTCAGGTTGATCCAGACACTTCCATCTTCCTTACGATAAAAAACACCCTCTTTTAAACCCTCTTCTACAAACCTTTTTCCTAACAAATAGGTTTCACTCTCGTAATAGATCTTTTCAAAATCACTGCCAATCCTTTTATAAGTTTCATCAAAACCCTTATAGACCCAACCGTTCATCCGCTTCCACAGCTCAATGACTTCAGGCTTGCCCTTTTCCCAGTCCACCAACATCTGTTGAGTCCTTTGCATAATGGGAGCATTGCGTTCCGCTTCTTCCTTGCCTTGTCCCGCAGCAACCAATTCTTCTGTTTCCTTCTTATGCTCATTGCTAAACTTCACGTAATAATCACCGACAAAATGATCACCTTTTACACCCTCTGTTTCTGGAGTAGCGCCTCCTGCAAACATTTCCCAGGCTATCATGCTCTTGCAGATATGAACTCCGCGATCATTCACAACGCAGGTCTTCGCCACCTCATTACCGCTCGCTTTTAGTATCTCCGCCACGCTCCATCCCAAAAAGTTATTCCTTAAATGGCCAAGATGCAGAGGCTTGTTGGTGTTAGGAGAGGAGTACTCAACAACAACCTTCCTGCCTGTTTGAGAAGCGTCTACAGGCGAGGGATTTTCAAAACTGCCCGAAAGGAACTCGTTAAAGTAACGATCAGCTACGGTTAGATTCAAAAAGCCCTTGATAACATTATAGGCTGTAAATAGTTCCGTATTGTTTGCTATCAAATAATCACCGATTTGTTTTCCCAATTGTTCCGGTGATGTTCTTAATTGTTTTACCAACGCAAATAACACCACCGTGTAATCTCCTTCAAACTCTGGCTTCGTCTGGTTGACCAGGATGCTTTCCGCCGATGCATCAACTTTAAATAGTTCTGCTATTGCCTTTGCGCTAACCTCTTTTATATTTTGAACTAAACTCATTTACCTAAATCGATTTGGCGCGCAATTTACTGAAATAACTACCAGCGGTTCAACGCCGCCAAAAACTCCCAAAACTCAATCCTTATCCCTGGCCAACCAACCAAATCAACTTAATCAACCCGTACCGCTCATTTTCACATTAGCTAATGTCATTGGCACATTGTCCCATCGTCACATTGTCACATACTCTCATCAGCTAATCAAATTCACACCCCCTTAACCATCCTTAACGATTTCCCCATAAAATCTTAATCAATTGCCATTAATTTCGCAGCTTTCATGCGCCGAGTACACAACCAGGTACGGAAAACCATCTTTGCTATATTGGATATTTTCTATCCAATCTTCCGCTCGTTCATGCCCCTTCAAACCTATCATTATGCAGCTTGTGGCGGAACGAATACCGTTCTTGGACTCGCCGTCTATTTCGTCTCGTACAATTTCATTCTGCATAAACAGATCCTGAACCTGGGCTTTATCGCATTTCAACCCCACATTGCGTCCATGTTTATGTCGTTTTGCGTCACTTTCCCTGTTGGCTTTTACTTGAGTATGTATGTCATTTTCCAGGGCTCTTACCTGCGACGGAGGATACAACTGTTCCGGTATTTCATTGTTATTGTAGGCTGCATGATCATCAACTACATCTGCCTTAAGATCTTCGTTGAATACTTTGGCTGGTACCCGACACCCTCGCAGTTGGTAACAACGGGGGTTGTCATTCTTTTCAATTATTTCTCCCAGCGGTATTTCTCGTTCCGGAAGGACAAGCGGGCCTTGGAAGCCGAGGGACTCCAGGCTTAGAATTTCAAGTTAAGGTCCGACACCACCACGTTCAGTTTTCCAATACAATTACTCCTTATCAACAGGTGCGGCGGTAACGCATACACCGAGGTCAGCTTCAGATCGGTAACAGATCCATTTCCCCTGATTCCCTTCGTCCACTCTCGATTGAGCCAGTCGTTTAGCGTTTTAGACGCAGTATCGTAATATTGGGTGAGATCAAATGAAGTATAGCTCTTGAGTTCATTGATGATCCGTTGATTGAACAACCATTTGGCTGTATTCAACAAAATGCTCTTCGTCTTCAGATCATAATCAAGGTTCTGCACTTCGATGGTTTTCTTTTCGGGATTATAGACAGGCTTTCCTACAAAGTCCACCTTTCCATCGAACGACCCTGTGAAATCCACACTTATGTTCATGTTCCCATTGTCATCACCAGAAACATTGGTGTGTTGAATAATAATATGTTTCTTCAGAATCCCTTCGCCAACGTCAAATTTTTTGTTCACGAGGTAACCGTTCAGCACATTAGTCAACGAATCATATTGCAAAGCAGCTTCCAGGTAAATATTAAATCCGCCAGGATTATTTGTATTCGTCAGATTCGGCACCGGGGAAATAGGGTATAACTGCTTTTCGAAACTCACGACCGGCGTTGCGGAAATTCCAATGCTAATATTCAAAAGATCGTTCTTGGCGTTAATATTTTCCATTCTTAGCTTATTTGGGTGGAGAGAAAAATAACCCACGTTTGGTATGGCATATACATCGCTCAGCATATTCCATGCCTGCTGCATGTAAGGCCTGAGATTGAATTTGCCATAGGCAGAATCCATTGACTTCTTTGATGCATCTAATTCATCGTTAAGTCCGTTAAGCACTTCCGTCGTGATATCCTGTCCCCAGAAACAAACCGAACACTTGTCAATAGGCTTTGGTTCATTTCGAACGATCCTGGAATTCAATATATAATTAGGTAGTAATTGAAAGCTGCTGCTGAAGCTCACATTCACTCTTCGTTCCGGTTCATCAAATCCGCACCGGCAGGCCGGAGTCCAGGGAGAAAGAACTGCACCATTCACGCAGGCCCTCGTGGAACCTACAATTTGATAATAACCCATAAAGCCCAAATTTAACACAGTGCCATTCATGCTCATGGTCAAAGGTGACCTTCGGAAATGATATTTATACCTTGTCGCACAATCTGATTGCACCCATCCATCAGGATAGTTCGGAGAGGTAAAGACCGTGTCTACATTCTTTTCGGCCAAAGCATAGATAGGCCTGAGGTTGATTTGAATTGGAATATCAATTTGCGACTCGGGAAGAGAGTCAATCTTGATTCCAGACGAAGTCTTATCCTGGCTAAATGACTTGAGCGCTAAAACTGTAGCAAGAAATAAAAAAACAATTCTCATAGTTGTTTGATCCTTTCCAAATATAAAACGCAAACTATGAGAATTGATTGCAGAAAAGGTTAATTACATTCCCTCATTGGGTTGCGTCATTGAAAACCAGTTCCCACAACCGTCAGTAACAATGGCCTCAATTCCATAAAACTGTTCTTTGGGTTCCGACTTAAATTGGACACCTTTTGCTTTGAGTTCCTCGTAGGTTGCGCGACAATCGGGAGTATACAAAACACCGGCGCCCATCAAACCTTTTTTCAGCAAAAGGTCAAGTGCATTCCTCGACTCTTCATCCCAACCCATACCATCACCGGAAACATTCATCAATACAATCTCCAGGTCCGGCTGGTCTGGTGGATTCAGTGTGAGCCATCGATAACCGTTGTCCATAGTGACGTCCGTATTTACCTTGAAACCAAGCTTATTGACATAGAAATCATAAGCCTTCTCTTGATCAGTCACGAAAAGGGAAGTGTGTGATAGTTTCGTTACCATAAATTGTAGTTTATCGGTGAAGCTAATTGCGATTGCAGATATTCAGTTATCCATTCTTGCTTTTGTCAAGCGAGTACGATTCAATGAAGCAATGCGGAATAAATCGTTTCGGCTGCTCTTTCGCTTGTTGCTTTTTCAGCCATGCCACATTCCGGTAATAGGTAGGAGCGAAGCCAATTTCTCTTTTAAACAACACGCTGAACGATGTCAGACTTTCAAAGCCTACTTCATTACACACGTCCGTCACCTGTTTGTTTTGTGACAGCAGGTCTTTTGCTCTTTCAATTCGCTTATAAGTCAGGTATTCGTGAGGCGTTCTTTTGTAAACTTGTGAAAACAGCCGGTGAAAATAGTAGCGTGAAAGAAAGGCTTTTTGAGCGATCCTATCAAGATCAATCGGCTCCTGATAATTTTCATCAATGAACACCTTAGCGGCGACGATACGTTCATATAGTTCTTCCGCAATCGGCATATTCAAATTTAGCGATTAGCAGGGTTCTTCCATTCTTTAGACAATCGCTCCACCGACGCCTTCACTCTCTCGTTTCTCGTCTCTTCTTTCTTCGCGGTCACGATCCATTCCACCCATTCCTTTCTATTGGTAAACGAGAGGGCATTGAAGAATGCTTCGACCTCCTTGTTCTTCTTTAAAGCACCTGCAAAGTCTTCCGGAAGGGTAACCTTTTTGGCCTTCGAATCAACGTACTGCAAAATCGGCCGGTCTGTTCGCTTCAAATCTTTCTTTTTGTCAGTCTCTTTTTTTGGTCCCACTCCAAATGCCGACCACGTGTCGTCAAATGAAACGAGGTTCACCCATTCGAGATCATTCTTCAACAATTCATCCCAACCTTTATCCCTTGTCAGATCAGTCTGGATCTTTGATGTTCCCTTGGGATAGAAAATCCAGCAGACCGTATCATCGTTTATCAGCGGCAGCACTTTCTTAAGTTCCTTTTCCATTTGGGTGCGATCCTTTACAAACCAATGCACATGTCCTGCATCGTTTTGGCTGTCAGCGATTTTTGCACCCGTGGGCAGCTGACCAAGCGATTCTTTATAATCAGCCGGGGGGTTCACCGCTAATATC
>DATDNL010000254.1:0-6350 GCA_036518315.1 Flavisolibacter sp.
GAACCTAAGCTTACAAGGGCCTCATAATCTACTTTCACATCCAGGTGTGCCGCCGGTATACACCCGCCTGACGGACCGCCTGTTTGCGCCGCCTTGAATTCACCACCGCCCTGCACGCCGCCGCCAATATCAAATACAATCTCACGAAGCGAAGTACCCATTGGAACTTCAATAAGTCCGGAGATGTTGATCTTACCTGCGAGCGCGAACACTTTTGTGCCGGCACTCTTTGTTGTTCCAATTTCACGGAACCATTCGCAGCCCTTGTTAATAATAGGCGCGATGTTAGCATAAGTCTCTACGTTGTTATTCAAAGTTGGCTTGCCCCATAATCCTGCTTCAGCAGGGAATGGAGGCCTCGGCCTTGGTGTTCCCCGCTTACCTTCAATAGAGGCAATCAATGCTGTCTCTTCCCCGCACACAAACGCACCGGCTCCTATTCTAACTTCAACATCAAAAGAAAAGTTGCTGCCCAATATATTCTGCCCAAGCAAGCCCATTTTCTTTGCCTGCTTAATGGCCAGCTCGAATCGCTTAATCGCAAGAGGGTATTCTCCGCGGATGTAGGCAAATCCTTTGTTCGCACCGACTGCATAGGCAGCGATAGCCATTCCTTCTAACACGCGATGTGGATTCCCTTCCAACACGCTTCGATCCATAAAGGCACCGGGGTCACCTTCATCACCGTTGCAGATGAGATATTTCTGACTGTTGACATAACGGTAAACGGTTTCCCATTTCAGACCAACAGGATAACCGGCGCCGCCACGGCCCCTTAAACCGCTTTGTTTGATCTCTGCAATTACATCTTCCGGCAACATTTGGAACAGCACCTTACTCAATGCTGTATAACCGTCGTGCGCTAAATATTCATCAATATCTTCAGGGTTGATGTCGCCACAGTCTTTCAGAACAATCTTGAGTTGTTTCTTGAAATAAGGGTCTTCATCTGCTTTCAGGAAAGGCTTTTCACGGAAATCCGAAAACAGGAGCATGCTTTCAATGGGCTCCTTCTTAACTAACTGGCTTTTGACCACCCATGAAATATTCTCACAGTCAACTTTTTGATAAATTGTATTTTCGGAAAGATCTTTCACCAGCGGTCCCTGGTTACACGGTCCCATGCAACCCGTCGGAATGATCTCATATTCGTTTTCTAATCCTCTCTCCTTCACTTCTTCCTGCAGTTTCTTCAGCACTTCCTCTGAACCGGACGATATACAACCGGCCCCGCAACAAACGCAAATCTTCTTCTTACCTGCACAGTGTCTTTCCTTCGCCTTTTCTATTTTGCTCAGTAATTCATGCCGGCTCATAACGCTCCGATTTTAGTTTTGATTTTTGCAGTGATCTCATCGGCTTTAATCTTGCCCTGTACTTCTTCGTCAATAACAACTGCAGGCGCCAGGCCACAAGCACCGATACAACGTGCCACTTGTATTCCTAATTTATTGTCAGGAGTAACCTGTCCCGGTTTCAAACCAAATCCCTTTTCCAGTTCATCGATCAAAGCCTGCGCCCCCTTAACATAACATGCCGTTCCGGTGCATACCAAACAGGTGTGTTCTCCTTTAGACTTCAAAGAAAAGAAGTGGTAAAAGGTAACGGTCGAGTACACCCTGGATGGGGGAAGTTTCAAGGCCTTGGTGATATAACCGAGTACACTTTTCGGTAAATACCCATATGCATTCTGCGCCGTATGGAGTATTTCAATAAGAGCATCAGGCTTATAATTTTCTTTCTTGATTTTGGCAGCTATCAACTTCAGTCGGGGGTCGGTCTTTGCAGCGTCGTTCTGGAGGAGAGGCAAATCTTCTTTCATCGTAATTTCCTCTAATTGTTATAATTGGGCGCAAGCTATCTACATAACATAAGCTTAATTCATGACATTTATCATGAGAGGAAATAACATTTGACATGTAGGAGAGGTACTGCAAAAGAACAATGTTGCAACGTTAACACGCATGACGAATATCATCCTTCACTATGATTGAGTTTAGACAGTGAGTATACATTATTCTCAATATTTACATCCAAATAAAAGAACTGATGAAAAAAGTTTTGATCGCAGCCAGCTTATTGGTTCCATTTTTAAGTTTTGCACACGACGGACATGGGGTCACAAGTGGTTTTAATATCATTCACTACTTCGTTGAGCCTGGCCATGCTGTTTTCACCTGGAGCTTTATTGTTGCTGGTTTCCTCCTCGCAAAATACCTGCGATCACGGAAAGCGTCAAAATGAATATATCGGAAGTGAAATAAACTCATGACACACATTTCACTTTTGATGTACAACCATTTAAAAAACCTTTAAACTGTTAAGAAATGTGTGCTACATGCGGTTGCGAAAGCAATAGCCCTTCTATTGTACATAGCCATGATCACGGGCATGAGCATCACCACGACCATGATCACGACCACGACCACAGTCACGGCCCCTCCCACAAATCCATAGTAGAAGTTGAAAAAGACGTACTGCATCAAAACAACCTGCTGGCAGCAAGAAACCGTGGCTACTTCGACGCTAAGAATATATTTGCCCTAAATCTTGTTAGTTCGCCGGGCTCTGGCAAAACAACTTTGTTAGAGAAAACACTGATTGATTTGAAAGGCCAAATCGAATCTGCCGTCGTAGAGGGCGACCAACAGACCACCAATGATGCCGATCGGATTCACGCAACCGGAACTAAGGTTGTTCAGATTAACACGGGTAAAGGCTGCCACCTGGACGCCCACATGGTGTTGCATGCAGTACAAGGAATGAAGCTGGTAAATGATTCTGTCCTCTTTATTGAGAACGTCGGCAACCTTGTTTGTCCGGCTATGTTTGACCTGGGAGAAAAAGAAAGGGTTGTAATCATGAGCGTTACTGAAGGTGAGGACAAGCCTTTGAAGTATCCTGATATGTTTTACTCCTCCACCGTTTGCATTATCAACAAGATAGATCTCCTACCTTACGTTCCATTTAATATCGAAAAGGCCAGGGAATACATTAAGCGTATCAATCCCAAGATTAAGATCCTTGAACTGAGTTGTACCAGTGGCGAAGGCCTTCATCAATGGTATGATTGGTTGAAGGAACAGGTTCAACCGGCCGTTTCAGTTTAGTTTATGAAAAGCTTTCACATCCATATTAGAGGCCGCGTCCAGGGAGTAGGCTTCCGACCTTTTGTTTACAAGCTTGCAGAACAAATGGGAGTAAAAGGATGGGTCAACAACAGCACCGATGGGGTACATATCGAAATAACGAGCGACGAAACAACAGGACTCCAATTCTATCATACCATCATTCAGTCGCCGCCGAAACACTCAATCATTATTCAACACGATATCCAGGAAATTCCGTTTATTGCCTTCGACTCTTTCTTCATTGAAGAAAGCATTTCCGATCATAAGCCCGACCTTTTGATAACACCGGATATCGCAGTCTGTGACGAGTGCAAAAAGGAAATGCTTACGGATAACAACCGCTGGTATGCTTACCCCTTTACCAATTGCCTTCACTGCGGTCCCCGTTACTCAATCATGACAGCCCTTCCGTATGACAGGGGCAATACGTCGATGGCACATCTTCCTCTATGCGATGATTGCGCGCGGGAATTTAACGATGTTTATTGCCGGAGACACTACAGCCAGGCTACCTCTTGTAACCAGTGCCCGATCCCGATCCATCTATACAATAGCGGGGGCGACGAAATATCAACTAACAATGCAACGATTCTTTCTACAATCGATACCCTTTTCAGGGAAGGCAACATCATTGCCGTTAAAGGGTTCGGAGGCTACCTTTTAATGTGCGATGCCAGCAACGAATTTGCAATCGAGACATTAAGGAAAAGGAAACACCGTCCTGCAAAGCCATTTGCGTTACTCTATCCAGACATTGCTTCCATCTCGGTTGACGCAATTGTATCTGAGAAGGAAATCGAAGCAATTGAAGACCCCTCCGCTCCCATTGTTCTTTGCCAATACAAGACGGAGAACGGTACGGGGATTTGTAAAGAACTTATTGCGCCCATGCTGAAGAAGATTGGGGTGATGGTACCAAATACGCCTTTATCGTTTCTGATCTCCCAAAGGTTCGGCAAACCCCTGGTTGCTACAAGTGGAAACATCAGCGGTTCCCCGATTATCTATAAAGACCATGACGCCGTATCTCTATTGAGCCGCTTCGCAGATTACATACTCACTTACGACCGAGATGTTGTTATACCACAGGACGACAGCGTCGTGCAGTTTGCAGGTGAACAACAGATTATTATCAGGAGAAGCCGCGGACTGGCGCCTACCTACTACCCCAATGTTTTTAAAACAGGTGAGACCCTGCTTGGCATGGGAGCAGAACTAAAATCAGCGTTTGCAATCACCAGTGGCGAGAATTTGTATGTAAGTCAGTTTCTCGGCAACCAGGACCGTCTTGAGTCCCAGGAAGCCTACACTGAGACGCTTGACCATTTATGCAGACTGCTGAAGGCAAAGCCTGCGAGGATTTTGATCGATAGCCACCCCGGATATTTTGTTTCCTTGTTTGGAAAGGAAAAAGCCACTAATGAAAATATTCCCCTGCAATCTATTCAACACCACGAAGCTCATTTTGGTGCCGTGCTGGCGGAAAACAACCTGTTAGAATCTGAGAAGCCAATCCTGGGGGTGATATGGGATGGAACCGGTTATGGACACGATGAGCAGATTTGGGGCGGTGAATTCTTTATTTATGAAGATCGCGAAATGCACAGGGTCGCTCATTTAGACTACTTCTCGCAATTGCTGGGAGATAAAATGAGCAAGGAGCCCAGGTTGTCCGCACTTAGTTTATTGAAAAGCTTTCCTAACAGGCAGAATCTAATTAAAGATTATTTTTCCGATAAAGAATGGGAGTTCTACCAGAAACAAATTCAACAGCCTGGCCACTTACTTACTAGTAGTATGGGCAGATTACTCGACGGGTTGGCTGCAATATTGGGTATCTGCCAGTTGAATACTTACGAAGGGGAAGCTGCCATGAAATTAGAAGCGGCTGCTTACGCCTGCAAAAATCATTCTCTTGAGTATTACCCGATACCATTATCTAACAATAGGCTGATGCATGACGTCATGCTGCCTTATGTTTTTGACGACATTGATAAGAAAGAAGACGTTTCCATAATTGCATGGAAAATATTCTGCTCGCTCGCAAAACTAATTGAACAGGTATCCAACTCTTTTGAGCTTGATAAGATAGCATTTAGCGGGGGAGTATTCCAAAATGCCTTATTAGTCGAGATCATTAGCAACCTAATGGCAGGTAAAAAAGAATTGTATTTCCATAAACAGTTAAGCCCGAACGATGAATGTATTGGCTTCGGACAGATCGCTTGTTATGAGATAATGAACACGAAACAATCAATGTATAAACAATTGTCGACAAGCTTCGCCGGTTGACAGCAAATTCTAAAAAGATGTGTTTAGCGATTCCCGGTAAGATAGTAGCCATCACAAGTACTTCAGACGATAAGATCTTTCGCAACGGTAAAGTGTCCTTTGGTGGCATCGTTAAAGAGATCAATTTGAGTATGGTGCCTGAGGCGGTAACTGGCGATTATGTGTTGGTACACGTGGGCGTCGCCATAAGCCGGATTGATGAAGAAGAAGCGCAAAAGACCTTTGAATATTTACACCAGATGGGCGAAACGAACGAGTTAAATGAAACCCAATGAAATATCTATCCGAATACCGTGATCCTGAGCTAGTGCAGCAATACTTAAAAGAGATTCGGCGCATTACAACGAGGCCATGGACTTTAATGGAGATCTGCGGAGGGCAAACGCATAGCCTTGTAAAGAATGGGATCCTCGACATGCTTCCGGCAGAAATAACGATGGTACACGGCCCTGGTTGCCCGGTGTGTGTAACAAGCGTTTCCGTGATTGATGAAGCAGTATGGTTGGCACAGCAACCCAATGTAATCTTCACTTCCTTTGGAGATATGCTTCGTGTGCCGGGTTCCAAAAAAAGTTTGCTGGAAGCAAAAGCGGAGGGTGCCGACGTCCGAATACTCTACTCTCCTATTGAAGGCTTGCAGATAGCCAAAGAAAATCCGGGTAAGGAAGTTGTCTTCTTCGCTGTAGGTTTTGAAACAACTGCCCCCGCCAATGCGCTCAGCGTTGTACAAGCCGATCGACTGGGCATTAGCAATTACTCGATCCTGGCTTCCCACGTTTTGGTACCACCCGCCATGGAAGCTATATTGAGTGACAAGGAGAATAAAATTGATGGCTTTCTGGCTGCAGGCCACGTGTGTACCATTATGGGTATTGATGAATATTACCCCATCGCAGAGAAATACAAAACGCCCATCGTTATTACCGG
>DATDNL010000255.1:0-3056 GCA_036518315.1 Flavisolibacter sp.
ACGAAAAGAAGCCGAACGGGTACACGAGCTTGATAGGATGAAGCTAAAGTTCCTGACCAACCTGAGTCATGATTTCAGAACGCCCATTTCATTAATTCTTGGTCCCGTTGATCAACTCCTTTCCCATCAAAAAGATCACAAATCCCTTGACCAGTTACGAATGGTCAAACGCAACGCTAAAAGACTTCTGAACCTGGTAAACCAATTGCTCGATTTCCGCAAAATGGAAAAACAGGAACTTAAATTAAATACATCGGAAGGAGAACTCGTAGCCTTTGTAAAGGAAGTCACTGATTCATTTAAAGACCTCTCGGAAAGGAAGAAAATTGATTTTGGATACACATCGCACATCAAGGAGTTTTACACGCTTTTTGACCATGATAAGCTGGAACGAATTCTGTTTAATGTCCTATCCAATGCATTTAAGTTCACACTTGAAGGTGGTAAGATAGCGTTGACACTGGAAAAGCTCGAAAACAGACCAGGCGAAGAAACCTGGGTGTCCATCAGCATTTCCGATACGGGAATAGGAATTGAACCCGGAAAGAAAGACCAAATATTCGAACGCTTTTTTCAAACGGGCGGTTCAGCAGCAGTGCTCAACCAGGGAGCCGGCATTGGCTTATCTATTACAAAAGAGTTTATAAAAATGCATGGTGGTACAATTGATGTGGAAAGCGAATTAGGAAAGGGAACCACTTTCAGCATTCTCCTTCCGTTTATTGAAGTCTCAGCGCCTACTATCACTGACGGAGCCACTTCTCTCGCCGACTCAATGGTTGATTCGCCATCACTTCAGTTCACGAAACCTGTAAATGGCGCCAATGGAAAAGTCAACAATGGCTCCAACGCATTGAATGGGAAGACCATTATGCCTTCCATTCTATTGGTTGAAGACAATGACGACTTCAGGTTTTATCTCAAGGAAAATCTCCGTTTGTTCTATAAAGTGCATGAAGCATCGAATGGAAAGGAAGGATGGCAAAAGGCATTGGCAAACCACCCGATGTTGATTGTAAGTGATATCAGCATGCCATTCATGGACGGAATTGAGCTCACAGAAAAAATAAAATCCGACAAAAGAACCAGCCATATTCCTGTCATTTTACTAACGGCATTAAACGGCGAAAAGGACCAGATCAAAGGCCTTGAAACAGGCGCCAATGATTACATCACGAAACCATTCAATTTTGAGGTTTTGAACGCAAAAATCAAGAACCTTCTCGAGCTGAACAGCATACTTAAGAATACATACACTAAACAAATCAAAGTACTTGCCCCCGAAGTCCAAATTGAATCGGACAACGAAAAGCTTTTGAACGAAATCATGCTTTACATCGAAACAAATCTTACCGATTCCCAGCTGTCGGTCGAAGAACTAAGTAAGCATGTCGGAATGAGCAGAAGTTCTCTTTACAGTAAGCTTCTTGAGGTCACCGGGCAAAGTCCTGTGGAATATATCCGTTCGGTGAAGCTCGACAAGGCGGCTGTATTATTAGAGAAGAGTGACATGAACGTCGCACAAATAGCGTATTCAGTTGGCTTTTCCACTCCAAACTATTTCGCCAAATCCTTCAAGACTAAATTCGGTATGCTTCCTTCTGAATTTATCATCAAGACAAGAAAGACTAACAACGTCCAAAACGAGGACTGATCGTTCCTAATCATGATTTATTCACCTTAATTAACAATCGGGGAGCAGTAAAAACTTCTAAATTGCAATCGATTGCGTAAACCAACGGAAGCCACGACCATTAATATCCCTCGCTGAACAACGTATCATAAACAAACAAAAGTTCCATGAGCAAGAAATTTTTAGTTACCATCTCCATTGTGCTGACAGCCTTATTCCTGGTGAACTGTTCCAACACAAAGAAAGCAGCAGGTACCACATCAAAAATACCTTCGCTGAAAGAAACATTTAAGAATGATTTTCTTATAGGTACCGCCCTCAGTGCCCAGCAAATTGAGGGAAAAGATTCTGGCGCCGCAAGGCTGGTCCCGCAACAGTTTAATGCAGCGACCCCCGAAAACATTATGAAAGCGGAGGTCATTCACCCCGGTTGGGACCAATACAATTTTGACCTTGCCGACAAGTTGGTTGCTTATGCGAAAAAGAACAACATTGAAGTAACGGCACATACGCTTATATGGCATAGCCAGACTCCAGCTTTCCTTCGTGGAATTAAAAGCGCGGACTCTATAAAACAATATTTCGTTAACCACATCAACACAGTTGCCAGCCGTTATGATGGCAAAGTCTATTCATGGGATGTAGTCAATGAAGCTCTCAATGAAGACGGAACCTTGCGCAACTCTATCTTCCTTCAAAAACTGGGAGATAACTACATCGTGGAAGCCTTTCAACTGGCGCAAAAGGCTGCTCCTCACACAAAACTTTATTACAACGACTATAATATCGAACAACCAAAGAAGAGAGCAGGCGCTATTGCTATCATCAAAAAAATACAGGCTGCAGGTGTTCGCATAGATGGTGTTGGCATCCAGGGCCATTGGCATGTTGATAACGTGCCGATGAAAGAAATCGAAGAGAGCATCAAAGAGTTCTCTGCCTTAGGCATCCAGGTAGCTTTTACAGAACTCGACCTGAGTGTGCTACCCAACCCGAGGGGACGTATGAATTCAGCGGACATAAACCAGACAGCAGAGTACAACGCCCAAATCAATCCTTACACAAAAGGCCTTCCCGACTCAATGCAGGAAAAACTGGCCGATGCTTACGGAAGACTTTTCAGTTTGTTCTTGAAATACAAAGACAATATCAGTCGCGTCACTTTTTGGGGTGTTAATGATGGTCAGTCCTGGCTGAATGGCTTCCCGGTGCGTGGAAGAACCAACTATCCTCTTCTCTTCGACCGCCAATACAAACCAAAGGCTGCCTTCTACAAAGTCATTGAAGCAAAGACAAAGGGCACAGTAGCAGTCAAATGATCAATTTCGAAACTATAGGCAACATCATTAACCTTCATGCCTAAAACTTAAAATGCCGGTCATTACAAACGACCGGCATTTTTATAGGGTAAACAAAACGAGTC
>DATDNL010000256.1:0-3353 GCA_036518315.1 Flavisolibacter sp.
ACAAAACCATTGATATTTGGATCGACAGGATTCCAGAAATTCTGTTCGTTGTTACGGCGCATGTAGCGGAGAAACTGGATGCCCCAGGTTTGAATGTCTTTCTTGGCAAAGCGGAGGGAAAGGTAGGGTATCTTCATCTCCACCTGCCACCCGGCATTGGTCATCTTAACCTTGCTTTCCCACACTGCGTCCCAAGTCTTATCTCCGTACTGGTTGAAACCCGGGTTCGAGTTCGACGTTAGCTTGGCGTCTGTTTGAACATTCGCACTGGTAACGAGAAACTGGAAACCATTTTGCTGGTCATCGTAGGTATCGACAAAAACGGAAAAGTAATCTACGTCTTGTTGCTGTTCACCGTCGCGCGAGGTGATCTGTTTCCTAACCAGGGAGGGGTCATCAAACAAATAGGCGCCTATATAGAGCGCCTGGTCGTCATATAATACTTTCACTACTGTTTTAGCCGAAACGGGTGCACCATAAAAAGGCGAATACTGCATGAAATCAGTTGCCACGGGCGCCTCTTGCCAGGCTACATCACTTAAGTCTCCATCAATAACGGGAGAATGGGTTGTTTTAACAGCATTTATTGATTTCTGCTGAGCGGGGGCAATGAAAGACAAGCAACATAGGGTATAAAAAAGCAGTTCTCTCACCATGCAGACACTTTGGCTTGCAGTAAATATATAAATTAAATTCCTAATTGCTAGAGCCTGCTTCTAAAATTCTAGTTTATCTTCTTTTTCAAGACACTGACTTGCTGTTGTAGATTATTTACCAAACCTGCGAGCTGATTCACATCCCAGCGTTGCTGCGTGTTAGCCTTCGAAATGATCATCTGCGCCTGCCACACTTCCACAATATCATCGGAACTGAGGGTGTAGGGCTGGTAGGCAGGATTATCGCTTACAAGTGTCATCCTATTTTTTTGCTTGTTGTTCTTCATGATGCGCTTGTAGACGATGCCGTCTGTCTTCGAAACAACAATATAGGTCTGGTTGCTTTTCACATCTTCGAGGCTTTGCACTTTTTCACCCACTATTACTGACCCACTTGGAGTAGGCATCATTGAATCACCAACGATCTCAAAGGCCCTGTAATCGCCTCCTGCAAGCATGGGCAGGGTAAAAGTGTTCAGTTCATCAATGAATTCAGGATCGCCGAAACCGGCCAGGTAACCGGCGGCTGCTTTTATAGGTACAAAGGGAATATCGGTTCTGCCATTCGCCAGTTTATGCGCTCTTCTTTTTGCCAGGTAATTGCTTTTGTTATCACTAACGTCCTTCCGCAAAAGGTCGTCAAGCGTAAGCTTAAACATATCGGCTACCACTTCAAGTATATCAATTCGCGGCTCTGCCCTTTCTTCCTCATAAGCCCCGAGAAGCGAACGCTTGATGCGAAGCTTCTGTGCAAACTCTTCCTGTGTCCATCCGCGGAGTTTTCTTAGGTACTTCAAATTCCTGTTGGCAATTGACATGGCTAATATATTTAGCTGCAAAATACTAATTTATTTAGATAACAAAATGCTTTGGATTTTGGTTATTGGTAAAAAAGTACAATTTTGTGGATAAGAAAAACCAAAAAGAATGGATAAAGGCAAGAGGGAACCTGTGATATTGATTACGAATGACGATGGAATTACAGCACCCGGAATCAGGAATTTAATCGAAGCCGTCAAAGATCTAGGTAAGGTAGTAGTAGTTGCTCCCGATAAACCACAATCAGGTATGGGACACGCCATCACGATCGGTGTTCCGCTTCGCTTACATAAGGTCAACTTTTTCGAAGGAATAGAAGCTTACCAATGCACCGGCACCCCGGTCGATTGCGTAAAGCTGGCGGTGGATAAAGTGCTTCACCACAAGCCGGATATCTGCCTCAGCGGAATCAACCATGGCGCTAACCATAGCATAAACGTGATCTATTCCGGCACCATGTCAGCTGCCGTGGAAGCAGCCATTGAAAGCATTCCTTCAGTGGGATTCTCGTTGTTGGACTATAGCCTTGAGGCCGACTTCACGGCTTCACGCAAATATGCGAAGATCATTGTTCAGCAAATGTTGCAGACACCCCTCGATAAGCATTGCGTTTTGAATGTGAATATCCCCATCGCCACACCCGGGGAGATCCAGGGAATCAAGATCTGTCGGCAGGCCTATGCTAAATACGAGGAGGATTTCATTGAAAGGGAAGATCCGCACGGGCGCAAGTACTACTGGCTCACCGGCGAATTCGTAAATTTCGATGAAGGCAATGATACCGACGTTTGGGCGTTAGCCAATAAATATGTGAGCGTTGTTCCTGTGCAATTCGACTTAACCCACTATAAATTAAAACAGCAACTTGAAAAAAACTGGAACTTTCTTTCTGACAAAGGATAATATGCAATTGGGCCTGATTCTCGGCTTCGTTGCTCCCCTGATTGTATTCCTGATCGTCTACTTCTTTAAGTTTTCGGGATACACGCTCGACGCTTTTGTAAGGGTATTTTTCGAAGAGAAAAGGATCATCACGTTTTGGGGAGTCTGGTGCCTTGTAGGAAATATTGCACTGTTTACCTATTACATTAATACATCCAAGGACCGAACGGCGAAGGGGATCTTTGCGATTACTTTAGTGTATGGCATTGGCATTCTCCTTCTAAAACTTTTGATCTGACGGCAGTGCAGGCTTACTATCTTTAGCCCCGACATTATTGTTCATGAAGTATTACATCATTGCGGGGGAAGCTTCCGGGGATCTGCATGGCAGCAACTTAATTAAAGAGTTAAGAAACCTGGACCGTGAGGCAAACATCCGTGCATGGGGCGGAGATAAAATGAAAGAGGCGGGGGCCGAGGTAGTTAAGCATTATCGCGACCTTGCCTTCATGGGCTTTGCGGAGGTGATCAAGAACCTGCCGACCATCTTGAACAATCTCAAGTTCTGCAAACAGGACATTTTAAGCTTTAAGCCTGATGTTCTCGTTCTGATTGACTATCCCGGCTTTAATCTCCGCATCGCTAAATGGGCTAAGCAACAAGGATTAAAGATCATTTACTACATATCACCGCAAGTGTGGGCGTGGAAAGAAGGCAGGGTAAAATCCATTAAGCACGTCGTCGATAAAATGCTTGTCATTCTTCCTTTCGAAGAAAAATTTTATGAGAAATGGGATTATAAGGTAGCATATGTGGGTCATCCCCTTGTACAGGTAATTGAAGAGTTTCAATCAAGAAAAGAATTTCATTTCAATACATGGAATTGGAGATCATCCACGTCAGAAGAGGAAGAGCAAAAAAGAAAAAAACAATTGATTGCATTATTGCCGGGAAGTCGTAAGCAGGAAATTGAAATAAAACTTCCTATCATGCTTG
>DATDNL010000257.1:0-3064 GCA_036518315.1 Flavisolibacter sp.
GGACTTTATAGGGACCCCACCATATGGGAGAGCTTAGTAAGCTATTAGTACGCCTGTCGTTAGAACAGACCCTGCTAAGGACCTTCTATAAAGCATGGATAGCGGAAACTTAAAACGGAAAACAGAAAACTGTAAACGACCGTCAACGTCGAACATCGAACCTCGAACATCGAACTGTAAACCGAAAACTTCAACGACCCAAACTATTGACGTTTCTAATAACTCATCTCGTCCAGCTTCACTTTCCCTTTAAATGTCCAAAACACAAAACCCGTATACAGTGCAGCAAGGGGTACGCCAATAGCAGCAAACAGCAATTGCACTTGCAATGATTTGGAAGAAGAAGACGCGTTGTGAACAGTCAGTGTATTGGCAGGACTCGTTGTCGACAAGAGCATGTTGGGATACAACTCAATCGCTATGATGATCAGTAGCAGGCTCACCGTCAATGCTGACGAAAGGAATGCAAAGCGGTAGCGCCGCTTTGCAATTTGGCGCGTGATGTTCGCAATCGAAAGTACCATCAATACAGGAATGGCAAACATCCATTCATTCTGGCGGATCCTGTTGGAGAGATGTGGTACATAGAGCAAGGTATAGAAGCTTAGTAACAGGACACATATCGCAAAGAAGATGGTTGTATTCTTTACAAGGATCGTTAGCTTGACATAGAGGCGGCTTTCTGTCTTCATCACTAAGAAAATCGCTCCGTGCATCATGAAAAGCGCCAGCGTGGTGACGCCCACAAGTATGGCATAGGGATTCAAAAAATAGAGCACGCCGCCGGTAAAGTTGCCCTCCGCATCGATTGGAATACCTATGAGCACATTCCCTAAAACAATACCCAGCATCAATGCGATCATAGCGCTTGAAATGCAATAAGAAATATCCCACGCTTTTCGCCACCATTGCATCGGTTCCTTACTTCGAAACTCAATGGAAATAGCCCGGAAGATGAGCATCGTCAGGAACAACATGAAGGGAATATAAAATGCAGAAAAGACGGCTGCATAGACCTTCGGGAAACCTGCAAAAAGAGTTCCTCCACCAATTACCAGCCAGACTTCATTGCCGTCCCACACCGGGCCAATTGCGTTGATAGCAATGCGACGACTTTCCTCCTTCTTAAGAAACAGGTGCAGGGCTCCGGCTCCCAAATCAAAACCATCCAGGATGGCGTAGCCGGTAAATACAGCACCGATGACGAGGAACCACAATGTCGGATAATCAATCCCAAGAAATGTTCCCATACTTTAAAGTTTGAATTGTTCGGCCATGGTTTCCAATTGAGGGCTATGTTGTATGTAACCGCCGCCAGGGCCGTGTTGTATTTTTTTATTCAGCAAATACAAGAAAAGCAAAAAAAGCAGGGCATAGACGAGTGTGAAAAGAATTAATGAAAACACAATTTGGTTTGCCGTCACAGCTTTCGACAATGCGTCTGAAGTGCGGAGTAAACCATAAACCACCCATGGCTGTCTTCCTGTTTCAGCTGTGTACCATCCCACCTGGTTCGCCACCTGCGGTAAAAGCACAGAGAACAAAAACAATCTTAGTAGCCATTTTTTGTCAAACAATGTCCCTTTTCTCCACAACCAACAAGCGTACAAAGTGAGAACAATCAGGAAAATACCGATCATCACCATGAGGTGATAGGACTGGAAGACAACATTCAATGAGCCTGGACGATCCTGGACGGGGAAACTTCGCAACCCCTTTATGGGTGCGTTAAAATCCTGGTGGGTCAAAAACGAGAGCCCACCCGGTATCTTCAGCCCCACCGCTTTTTCTTTTTCCTTATCTATATAGCCAAAGAGAAACATGTCAGCCGCCGCCAGTGAATCAAAATGTCCTTCCATTGCAGCGAGTTTCGCCGGCTGATGCTCAGCCACCACTTCGGCTGATTTGTGGCCGATAAACAATTGCGACAGGGAACAAACCGTAGCAATCACCAAAGCAATTCGAAAGGCCGCCTTGGCAAAATGTACGTGGCGGTGTTTCAACAAGTAGTAGGCGCTGATACTAAGCACAAGGAAAGAACCGGCTAAAAAAGCACCTACCCAAACATGCATGATCCTTTCGACAGACGAGGGATTAAACACCATCGCCCAGAAATCTGTTATCTCCGCCCGCGCGTCCATGCCTTCACCTACAATTCTGAATCCACTTGGCGTTTGCTGCCAGGAATTAGCAACCACTATCCAGATAGCCGAAAACATTGAGCCCAAAAACACCATTACAGTGGCAAAGAAGTGGACCCGGGGCTTCACCCGTCCCCAGCCAAAAAGTACAACACCTAAGAAACCAGATTCAAGGGCAAAGGCAAAGATGCCTTCAGCCGCCAATGCAGATCCAAATACGTCACCCACATACTTCGAATAGGTAGCCCAATTCGTTCCAAACTCAAATTCCATCACAATACCGGTCGCCACGCCGAGACCAAAGATCAACGCAAAGATCCTTGTGAAGAACTTAGTCATCTCTTCATAGAGTTTATCGCCCGTCTTCAGGTAAAGGCCCTCCATAGCAACCATACAGAGCCCAAGACCTATACTAAGAGGAGGATAGATATAATGAAATGAAATAGTGAAAGCAAATTGTAAGCGAGCTAGTATTTCTACATCCATGACGTTTAATTGATGCAGTATTAATGATAGTGATCACAACCACCAGGCTAAGGAGAACGCAAAATCTGTTCACGCCATTATTCGGTTGCGACGTTCTCTTAACCCATGATTTCTTTTACGAAAATACTTCAACTGGCGAAAGGACTAACCTTAACCACTCGGCAAGAAGTATTTTCTTCAAATATTTATGTTCCCGGCAGGTCGCGAATAGTAAAGCCCGGTAATGACTTACAGGCACCATCATCCACCTTAAACCATCTTCTTAAAAGGGGAAAGACAACTTGCCTCTCTATTGCAAATAAGGCACCGAGCTATTTTTTTGAGTCACATACGGACGGCTAACCCGGGCTTCCGGACACCTAATGAAGAATAAAGAGGACATATTCAGCGTTATCGAATGCCTTGTAACCTTTCCATCACCGATTGTTTGTATAGTC
>DATDNL010000258.1:0-3043 GCA_036518315.1 Flavisolibacter sp.
CCAAATCTCTTCCAAAAGGCTTCTGTTCGTTCCCCCTCGTTCACCCACTGGAGTAAGAGCACCTGTTTTCCTTCCGTTTCGAAACAATCAATGACTTCGGGAACTTTGATGACATTTTGCTCCGCAATTAATTTTAGGCCATGACTTTCTTTTTCGAACAGGTGGGGAAATTTAGTAGCAGAATTCACCTTGCAGAAAAGCTGTTGATAGCCGAAGCGAATTTTATACGTCTCATTGATGCATCCACCGCCGACAGAGCCAAACTCGATGGTGCCTATCGAAGGTGAACCATATAACTCCGCGAGCTTGTTACGGATGGTGGACTGCAAAGGGGTTAAAGACATTTCGAAAGGGACTGGTAATAAACAATCTTTTATAGGAACCTCAATTAGACAGACATTGGCTTACTCGTCAAAATCTTCACCGCCCAGCAGTTCTCTTTCAATCTCTTCCATTTGCACGATGTCGCTGGCTTCACTTTCGGTAGGAGTTACATTCATCAGCTCCAGCAATTCTTTTTCGTCGAGGAACTGCTCAACCTCTTCGCTCAATTCGCAAACAACAAAGGAGGCATTTTGTTCATAGTATTTCTGTTGTGTTCTTACTAAAATTTCTGCCGTTTCTTCAGCGATAGTCTTAACATTGCCTAAGTTTAAAACAACGTTCTTTATTGTATCTTTAAGTGGTTCTTCTAAATGGCTTTTCAATTCTGCTGCCAGATTAGCAGGTAAATCCGCGGTTTCCACCCGAATGACATGAAATTTCTCTTTGGTATCAGTTTTGACTTCCATATAGACTAAACTAAGGTGTAACAGCTGAACAATTGTATTCGCTCGAAAATATTTTTTATTATTGTATATAAAGCATACCACTAAATGGATAATAATTTTTCCTCACAAGTAAAAGAGATCATTTCCTTCAGCAGGGAAGAAGCCTTGAGGTTGGGCAATGATTTTATCGGGACGGAACACTTATTGCTGGGGTTGATTCGTGAGGGTGATAATACAGCTATTCGAATTTTGAAGAGCTTTAATGTTGACCTATACGAACTTAGAAAAGAAATAGAACTGGCAGTAAAAGACAAGACTGGTAAGAATATTGCAAACATCAATAGTCTGCCGCTTACTAAACAGGCGGAGAAAGTGATCAGGGTGACTGTTTTAGAAGCTAAGGCCTTAAAAAGTCCCACCGTTGAAACGGAACACCTAATGCTTTCCATCCTCAAGAACAAAGAAAACATTGCAACTCAAATCTTAAATCAATTTGACGTGGACTACGATTTATTCAGGCAGGAATTGGGGGTAATGAAATCCAATGATCCCCGCGCGGAGTACCAGGACGAGAACGACGAGGATTTTGATGATGAAAAGAAATATTCAGGATCAAAATCACGCCAGGCTGGTACCACGAAAAGCAAGACACCTGTGCTTGACAATTTTGGTAGGGATATTACCAAGTTGGCAGAAACAGGTCAGCTCGACCCGATCATAGGACGTGAAAAGGAAATTGAAAGAGTATCCCAGATTCTTTCACGCCGTAAAAAGAACAACCCCATTTTAATTGGTGAGCCTGGGGTGGGTAAGACTGCCATCGTTGAAGGCTTAGCCTTAAGAATTGTTCAACGTAAAGTGTCAAGGGTGCTATTTGATAAGAGAGTGATCTCTCTTGACCTGGCAGCCCTGGTGGCAGGTACCAAGTACCGAGGACAGTTCGAAGAAAGGATGAAGGCGATCATGAATGAGCTGGAAAAGAACCGTGATGTGATCCTGTTCATTGACGAGATACATACGATTGTCGGCGCGGGTGGAGCTTCAGGCTCCCTGGATGCGTCCAACATCTTCAAGCCTGCTCTTGCTCGCGGTGAGCTCCAATGCATTGGTGCTTCTACCCTCGACGAGTACAGGATGTACATTGAAAAGGATGGTGCCCTGGATCGCCGTTTCCAAAAGGTGATGATCGACCCGCCGAGTGTGGATGACACCATCAAGATACTTGAGAATATTAAATCCAAATACGAAGATTACCACAACGTTGTTTATGATGATGAAGCAATCAACGCATGTGTTAAATTAAGCGACCGATACATTACTGACCGTTTATTGCCCGACAAGGCCATTGACGTAATGGATGAAGTGGGCGCACGGGTTCACCTGAAGAACATTAATGTTCCTCAGAATATCCTTGATCTTGAAAAGAAGATCGAAGATATCAAGGTGGAGAAGAACAGGGTGGTTAAGAGCCAGAAGTTTGAAGAAGCGGCTGCACTTCGTGATACGGAAAAGCGTTTGGGTGAAGAACTGGAGAAGGCGAAGGCACAGTGGGAAGAAGAGAGTAAGCACAAACGCTATCCCATCGGTGAAGAAGAAATTGCCGAAGTGATCAGCATGATGACCGGAATCCCGGTAAAGAGAATGGTGGAAGCCGAAACTCAGAAGCTTCGTAAAATGGCTGAGGAGATGAGGGCAATGGTAGTAGGCCAGGACGAAGCCATCGGCAAGGTTGTAAAAGCCATTCAGCGTAACCGCGTGGGCTTGAAAGATCCGAAGAAGCCAATTGGTACATTCATATTCCTGGGTCCAACGGGGGTTGGTAAAACAGAGTTGGCAAGAGCATTAGCCCGTCATATGTTTGATAGCGAAGATGCACTGGTAAGGATAGACATGAGTGAATACATGGAAAAATTCACAGTATCCAGGCTGATCGGTGCGCCTCCCGGCTATGTTGGATATGAAGAGGGTGGACAGTTGACAGAAAGAGTACGCCGGAAACCTTACAGTGTGATTCTCCTGGATGAGATCGAAAAGGCTCACCCTGATATCTACAACATCCTGTTACAGGTTCTCGATGATGGCCAATTGACAGACGGGTTGGGTAGAAAGGTTGACTTTAAGAATACCCTGATCATTATGACTTCTAACATCGGTGTTCGCCAGTTGAAGGATTTCGGTGAAGGTGTAGGGTTTGCTACTGCCTCGAGAGTGCAGAATCAAGATGAAGCAAATAAAGCGGTTATTGAAAAGGCTTTGAAACGCACTTTCTCTCC
>DATDNL010000259.1:0-4367 GCA_036518315.1 Flavisolibacter sp.
CAGGGCAGCGCTGATGCAATACTTCCACCCAATCCAATCATCAGGCTTTGCATGATGAAACCTCGATTGAGCTGGCTGTCGGGAAGCTTATCCGCAACAAAAGCCCTGAACGGCTCCATCGCCACGTTACCAAAAACATCCATTACCCAAAGCAATCCTGCGGCCATCCACAGCGCGCTACATTGAGGCATAAGGATAATGGCGATTGAACTAAGCACAGCACCGACAAAAAAGTACGGTCTTCTCCTTCCCCATTTCGGATGCCACGTCCTATCGCTTAAATACCCAACTATGGGTTGCACAAGCAATCCTGTTAACGGTGCGGCCAAAAATAAAAGTGGAATATCATCGGGATGGGCGCCCAGCACGTCATAAATAGGACCCATGTTTGCCCTCTGCAGATCCCAGCCGAACTGGATACCAAAAAATCCGACGCTCATGTTGATGATCTGCGAAATAGAGAGGCGCGGCTTTGCTGTTGGTGAAAGTGAAGCAATTGCAGTACTGGCCATAAGCAAGCATTAGATTGATCATGGAAAGATAAAAAGTAAATGTGTATTTACTACACAAAATTTATCAACCCAAAAAAATGCCTCATTCGAGATGAGGCATTAAACAACTATTTGTTGATTGATTTATACTCCAATGGTAAATCCATTCGGGACAATCGCACCCTTCTTCATTACGATGATTCCCTCGCGTACCGTATAGAGGGGTGTGTCACCGTCTTCAAGATGAGTGCCGCCCAAAATCCTTACATCGTCACCAATTCGAACATTTTTATCGAGAATAGCATTCTGCACCTGGCACCTGTTGCCGATGCCTAATTGCGGCAATCCATGTTGATGATCCGCCTCGATATCAGCGAGCGTCTCGTAATAATCGCTACCCATCATGTAAGTGTCCTTTACATTAGAATCGTGACCAATTCTGGAGCGAAGTCCAATTACCGAGTTTTCAATATGGGCAGCGTTGATGATGCAACCATCAGCAACAACCGTGTGGATCAAAGTAGTCCCGCTGATCTTTGCCGGGGGCAACATACGTGCACGTGTATAGATCGTCTTTGTATTGTCAAACAAGTTAAACTCGGGAAGATCCTTTGTCAGACCAAGGTTGGCATGGAAAAACGCAGGTATGTTTCCGATGTCTTCCCAGTAACCCTCATATTGGTAAGAAGCAACACGATATTTCGCGATGGATTGTGGAATTATCTCCTTGCCAAAATCTGTTGCATCCCTGTACTCGTTTTGCAGCAGATCAAAAAGAAGTTGCCGGTTGAAAATGTAAATACCCATCGAAGCCAGGTAAACCTTTCCTTTATTCTTCATTTCTTCACCGGTGTCACTCACCCAATTTTCCAAACCTGACTTGGGCTTTTCAATAAAGGAAGCGATCATCCCCTCTTCGGTTTTCAGGATGCCGAAATCCGAAGCTTCTTTTTCAGAGACGGGTATCGTTGCAATCGTTATATCTGCATTTTGCTGCTTATGATTCATCAGCATATCCTGGAAATCTATCTGGTACAATTGATCTCCTGAGAGAATCAAAATATACTCGCTATCAAAAGGAGCGATGTGGCGCAGGCCCTGGCGAACAGCATCCGCAGTTCCCTGGAACCAGGCCGGGTTATCAGGGGTCTGTTCAGCCGCCAGGATATCGACAAAGGCTGAACTGAAAGCACTGAAGTGATAGGTGTTTTTGATATGCCTGTTGAGCGAGGCTGAGTTGTACATCGTCAACACGAACATGCGGGTGATTCCCGAGTTGAGGCAGTTAGAAATTGGAATATCGACGAGTCGGTACTTCCCGGCAATCGGTACAGCCGGTTTTGAACGATTTGCTGTCAGCGGATATAACCTGGTCCCTGCTCCCCCTCCTAAGATCACCGATAGAATTTGTTTGCTCATACAGTTGATTAGTTGATTTGATGTTTTGATTTAGTAATATCAATTTTTGTTCCTTGATTTATTGCTATGAATTGCAGTTCGCTGTTCCCAAACTTTGTATAGCCAGCTATTTTGCTTCGTATTCGGATCGTAACAGCACTAAAATGGGTAATTGCCGTCGCTGGTACACAAATTGAATTCGAGTCAAAGATCTTTATTGTTGTACATGCATCTTTAGCTTCTAAGCGATTCGTACAACCTAATGTACTCACTGGCCGAAGCGTCCCAGGAGTGATCAATGTGCATCATATAGGTACGCATCCAGTTATAAAGGTCGCGCTTGTTGGTGTATAAATCTATAGCTCTGCCCACAGAATAGGTGATATCGTTAGCATCGGCCCGGTCGAACCGTATTCCGTATCCTTGCCAATCTCCAAAATCTTTCACTGTATCTTTTAGTCCGCCCGTACTTCGCACCATAGGCACGGTACCGTAGCGGAGGGCATACATCTGGTTTAAACCACAAGGCTCCACGCGGCTTGGCATTAGAAGGAAATCCGCCCCTGCATACATAAGGTGACTTAGCGCTTCGTTATAACCTATATAGGTGTTTACATATCCTTGAAGTTGGCTTCTTACCTCTTCGAGGCTGTTTTCCACGTGAGACTCACCTGAACCGAGAACAAGGAAGTTGGCATTCCCATGATATTGATAAATAGAATTGCGGATCGCGTCTGGCAAAACGTCTGCAGCCTTCTCTCCTACCAATCGTCCTATAAAGGTGAACAAAGGCTTTTCAGGATCGAGACCAAACATACCACAGAGTTC
The DNA here is from genome assembly GCA_036518315.1 of Flavisolibacter sp. Classification (GTDB taxonomy): domain Bacteria; phylum Bacteroidota; class Bacteroidia; order Chitinophagales; family Chitinophagaceae; genus Flavisolibacter. The sequence goes on from DATDNL010000259.1 coordinate 2,718, forward strand.
CTTCTTGTTTTTCTTCTTGCCCTCCTTTACCAGGTGATCGTCATAGTTCTTAATGATCATGTTGTCCGTCGAAGGATCCCACACGTCAGAATCAATGCCGTTAAGAATCCCGACACTCTTTCCCTGTTCATACTGCATAAGGTTCTCGAGCCCGTTAGCTGAATAGCGGAGTTCGTCAAGATAACTGGGACTAACAGTAGTGACCTTCCATGCACAGCGCACCGCTGAAGCGAGTGGATTGATCGTATTGTTCCAGTCTAGCAATCCCCATTTATAGGTATCATAGGGCGGCAGGAGGTTATACCTGTCCCAACCGATCCAACCCTGGTACTGTGCATTATGAATGGTGAAGACCGTTGGTACGCTCGATAAATGAGCGAACTGGTAGGCATGTTTTATGAAAAAAGGAATAAGCCCTGTCTGGTGATCATGGCAGTGAATAATATCCGGTTTATGTTGCCATTTGCTAAGCCAGTCACAAACCGCAATCTGGAACGCCATGAACCGATCCGTGTCGTCATCATAGCCGTAGATCTTTTCACGATCCAGCAAACCGTTAATGTCAACCAGGTAAAGATCGAAACCAAGCTTGTTTGTTTTTTCTTTTATGACTGCATAATTGAACCAATGCTGCCCCATTTGCTGACTGCCTTCATGAACCAATTCCCACTCATTGTTGTATAGGAACTTCGTCCTGTACATGGGCATGACAACTTTTGCATAGTGCCCAAGGTCATTTTGATACTTTGGTAAAGCTCCAACTACATCGCCCAATCCACCGGCTTTAGCTACGGGAAAACACTCCGCCGATACATGAATTATCTCCATACGATTGACATCATAGGTTTGAAGTTAGAGCAAAAATGTTTTCAACAAACCTTGTCGGGTCAACTTTTCTATCGGTTAAACTTATTATTTTCAACGCTTAATTACCAAACCATCAGCATATGGCTACATCCATGGGCCCCACTAAGCCCACGATTGCTACAACGAAAGGTGCTCCAATTCCAACAAACTACGGAGCATTAAGTACACTAGTAACTGTATTCTTTTTCTGGGGTTTCATTGCAGCTGGTAACAGCGTCTTCATTCCCTTCTGCAAACACTATTTCAAACTCGATCAGTTCCAAAGCCAGTTGGTCGACTTTGCGTTTTACACCGCTTATTACATCGGCGCCCTTGGTTTGTTCATGTATGGTGCCTTCGGTGGAAAAGACCTGGTTGCCAAATGGGGATACAAAAAAAGTATCGTATATGGCCTTTTGTTCTCAGCACTTGGTGCAGCCGTTATGATCATCGCTGTAAACGCCAACGTTTTTGCAGGAATGCTTGCTGGTTTATTTATTGTGGCATTGGGTTTTTCACTGCAACAAACTGCCGCACAACCGTTCGCAATCACCTTGGGTGACCCTTCAACAGGAACAAGCCGTGTGAACCTCGGTGGTGGTGTCAATTCCTTCGGTACGATGATAGGCCCCATTGTTGTTGCCTTTGCATTGTTTGGGACAACAGCGGCGATAACCGATGAGAAGATTGCTGCTCTTAGTTTGAGCAAGGTCATTGTCCTGTACGCTGGTGTCGGCGTTCTGTTCATCGCCGCTGCTGCCCTTTTCTACTTTTCCAAAAAAGTGCCTGCCGGGGTTTCAACAG
>DATDNL010000260.1:0-4070 GCA_036518315.1 Flavisolibacter sp.
CTTGGTGTCGTTTTCCTGTATCTCCGCAGAATCTTCAAGTAACAATGCAGTCAGTTCTTTCGTAGCATCAGTACAAAAGATCTTACCACCAAAACCCTGTTTTACAAGCCGTGGTATCAATCCCGTATGATCAATGTGAGCGTGCGATAAAATCATTACATCTACCTCCGGCGGCTCAAAACCAAAATCTCGATTCAACATATCGGTATCCTTTCCCATTCCCTGGAACATACCGCAATCCAATAAAATCTTTCTTCCGTTCTTTAAAGTGATCAAATGCTTGGAGCCTGTAACTGTCCGGGCAGCGCCGTGAAATGCAATCTTCATAGCCGATCTTTTTATGAAGTTATCTAACAATGATGATTATACACGATTACTCTTTTCGATAGGACCTTGATAACACGAATCAGTGGAAGCGATAAGCACGTTTTCGTACAAGTAAAAAAACAACGAAAGAAACGTTTTCAATCCTTGACTTTGCGAAATACTTTTTCTATAATTGTGATAAAAGTGGCGCTCTTCTTCGGAAATATCCCGCACACCAACTCTCGCTCGAAAACGATGCGCTTTTACCACCTCTCCACAGGGACCTTATAGGGACTTTATAGGGACCTTATAGGGACCTTATAGGGACTCTACCATATGGAAGACCTAAGTCTGCCATAATCCCGGCCTAAGCCTCCTTTAAGGACAACCTTGCCACCACATAACCCCACAATAACCCCACCCTAACCGAAATATCCAAATCCTCTTGACTATCAAAAACTCAACCATCCAAACCCTTAAACCCTCAACCCCTTAACCCCTTAACCTTTACATTTTACATTTTACATTTTCCTTTTCCCCTTTTAATACTTCCGAAACCTTTAGATCTGTCAAACTGTAAACGACCCAACATCGAACATCGAACATCAAACCCAACCGTAAAGCCCCTAACCACAAACTTCCTCTCCCTCCCTCCTATTTTCTTCTTTAATTTGAACAATGAATTCCTCTGTGCCATTGGCCGAGCGCATGCGTCCACAAACACTGGACGATTTGGTGGGACAAGATCACCTCACAGGCAAAGGAAGCGTCCTGCGTACAGCCATCGAAAACGGTAAGATCCCTTCTATGATCTTGTGGGGACCACCCGGTACCGGCAAGACTACCATCGCCAATATTATTGCGCACACTCTCAACGTTCCCTACTTCCAGCTAAGTGCCATCAGCAGTGGTGTCAAGGAAGTACGAGAAGTCATCGATACCGCCAGGAAGATCTCCCACGCCATTCTCTTCATCGATGAGATTCATCGCTTCAACAAAGGCCAGCAGGATGCCCTCTTGGGAGCCGTTGAAAAAGGTATCATCACACTCATTGGAGCTACTACTGAGAACCCTTCATTCGAAGTAAACAGCGCCTTACTCAGTCGCTGCCAGGTCTATGTACTAAAGCCTCTCACCGAAGAAGACCTCGTGAGACTTTTGCAGCAAGCACTTCAAAAAGACGAATGGCTCAAAGCAAAGAACGTTCAACTTATAGAAACCGAAGCCCTCATCACCATCTCAGGTGGCGATGCTCGCAAGCTCTTAAATTTATTAGAGTTGGTTGTCGATGGAGCCACCGTGGAAACGCCAGATAAACGGGCGGCGGTAAAGCAAGCTCCCAAAGACAATAACACCTCGAAAAGCGAGCCCCGTGCTCAGGTCTCTCCCCCACCGGTCCGAAGGACTCCGAACTCTTTCGGAGGGGAGCCGGAAGGGGCCGTAATTATCACCGACGACAAAGTAATGACCATCGCTCAACAACGCATTGCCCTGTACGACAAAACGGGCGAACAGCATTATGATATTATTTCCGCGTTCATTAAATCGATGCGCGGCAGCGACCCCAATGGTGCCATCTATTGGTTGGCACGAATGATTGAAGGTGGCGAAGATGTAAAGTTCATCGCACGTCGTATGGTGATCTTCGCCAGCGAGGATATTGGCAACGCCAATCCAACGGCGCTTGTATTGGCTAATGCCGTATTCGAAGCGGTGAACAAGATCGGCTACCCCGAAGCAAGAATTATCCTGGCACAGGGCGCCACTTATTTAGCTTCTTCCCATAAAAGCAACGCTTCTTACATGGCCATCGAAGAAGCCCTGGCTCTTGTCCGCCAGGAAGGCGACCTTCCCGTTCCTCTGCACATACGCAACGCACCCACCGGGTTAATGAAGAAGCTAGACTATGGCAAGAACTACAAATACGCCCACAGCTTCGAAGGGAACTTCGCCGACCAGGAATTCCTCCCCGACAAAATAAAAGGCACAAGCTTTTATGATCCCGGCAAGAACCCCCGCGAAGAAGAATTGCGCAGATTTCTAAAGGGCCTCTGGAAAGACAAATACAACTACTGATTTATAAAGACAAAACAAGTTCTCCCTGGCAATTCGTAAGATCTAAAAGAGAGCACCGTTTTTAGTGGTCCTTACCTTTTATGTTTTCTCTTGAATGTTCCCTCTCGTATGCGTTTTATGTCTCGTATTGTTCAACCACTTCGAACCATCTCTGAATTACAATCTCCTAACCTATCCCTATTCAAACTGATCCCTTCCCCATGTCAATCCCAGTCGCCTTCACCAACCCATTAATATTCTGCGCCAATTGCTTCATCCTGTAGATCCTTTCTGCCTGATCATCTTCCCGCTGTTCCGCAGGACAATTGAAATCGCCAACAAAGCTTTCAACCCTTAACCCCATCCTCTGTGCTACAGCAAACACAAACGGCCTCCATCCCCATCCGCAATGATCATCAAGCGCGTCCAGGTAAGCTATCAACCGCTTGTTGAACACGAAAGGACCATAACAATAGTCAATGGGCTTCCCAACAATCTCCTTGCAACAATCATTGATCGCCGTCTCCGTCATCTTCTGGAAGGAAGGGAAAGTGGCGAAAGCCTTCGCAGAACGACTCGCCAGCAGCACACCCAATGTGTTATCAATGGGTTGCCTCAAGAGCTTGGAAATGTGATCAGAAAAAAACTCCAACTTATCCGGCTCGGTATAAAATATGAACTCAGCTCCCGTCTCCTGTGCAGCCTTTATACTGCTCTTAGCCTGTGGCCACAATCCCTTTGCTTCTAACACCGTAAAATTTGGTAACATACCCAGGAACGTCCTAAAGCTTTCCGAAGAACCACCGTCCGTGATAAATACGGGCATTTCTAAACTTGCCAATTTACTTAATGCCTCGCGCAAGATTCTTTCTTCATCCTCGTTCCTCGCCCACGAAATGGTTGCAATGCACACCCTATTCATTTACTCGTTTTTAATTGAAGTGAAAATAAAGAATTACAACTGCTAAGAATCGCAGATACTTAAATTTGACCATCAAATCTCAACCATGAAAAAATTGTTCCTGCTTGTTATTATATCTCTGCTTACCGCAAAAGGATTCACCCAAACCATCATTCAACGCGACCCTGAGATCGAACAAATGGTAAAGGAAGTGTCACCGGATAGCCTCAGGTCCTATATCACTAAAATGGTGAGCTTCGGCACAAGAAGTACCTTAAGTTCAACAACCGACAGGAATAGGGGAATTGGAGCTGCACGCAATTGGGTGCTCAGCAAGTTCAGGGACTTTGCCAAACAGTCGAATGGAAGGTTAACAGCGATCATCGATACCGCTACCTACCAACCCGACCACCGCAGGGTTGATCACCCCATCAACCTTGGTAACGTGGTTGCAACCCTAAAAGGAACAGACGCTGAAGACAATCGCATTTTTATCATCAGCGGCCACCTCGATAATATGCGCACCAATGTCAGGGACAGCCTTGGCGACGCCCCCGGTGCCAATGACGACGGAAGCGGCAGCGCTGCCGTACTGGAATGCGCACGAATTATGAGCAAGCATAGCTTTCCTGCCACAATAATCTTTGTTACCGTAAGCGGCGAGGAACAGGGGCTTCTCGGCGCCACCTACATGGCAAACAAAGCAAGAAAAGAAAACTGGAACATAGAAGCCGTCCTGAATAACGACATCATGGGCAGCAACAATAGTAATGAAACCAATATCATCGACAACACTAAGGTGCGCGTG
>DATDNL010000261.1:0-2141 GCA_036518315.1 Flavisolibacter sp.
GGTTCCCTTTGCGGTCTTCTTTATAAACAGCCATATCGTCCGTCAGCAACCCATGCATTCGGATATATTTGAACCCACACTCCTTTCTTACATACGCCAGCTGTTGCTGCCAGTCGGCTCTGAGCCCTTCGTTGGCCCTGCCTGCACCCACACACTCTTTGAAAAAACGGTTTAATGGACCCCGGTTTTGGTTGAAATCAACATTGATGGTCCGCTCTGGTGTTTCTCCCTTTTTGTTGGCTTTGCCCTGCGCAACTGCAAAAAATGGTGCGATCAAAACGAATAACAACAAACCTTCTGCTTTCATTATCTCTACTTTAAAGTTTAGTTGGCAATGTAAAACATCTATCTGCTTGAATCGATGACATGAACCCGGCTTTTAGGAGTAAATGATTCGACCATACATAACGTGGGGATAATCGGAGGTTCACCCCTCCGCAAAACTACTTGCGGCAGTTTCAAGGCAGGTACTCCATTTGTTTACAAAAGAGGTATGAAATGTTAATCAGCGTGGTGCAACAGCCATTTCTCATCCTGGCTTTGTCTTTTTACCTACTGACCGGGCGCGGTCTTACTGGCGACGTATTGTGATGGTAGCACCTTGAATTCCTCTTTAAAATACTTGGTGAAATTCTTTGGATTGTTGAATCCTACCTCGTAAGCAATTTCGGAAATACTTAGACCGCTTTTCTCCAGGAGCTGTGCAGCCCTCTTCAAACGGATAGAGCGGATAAACTCCAACGGCGCCTTTCCGGTGAGCGAAAGAATTTTCTTATACAGGCCCACACGACTCATGCACATTTCACGGCTAAAATCTTCCACCGAGAACTCAGGCTCACCCATGAACTTTTCCACAACCTCTAACGCCTGCTTCAGGAACTTTTCATCCACGGGCGTCACAGTTATTTCACTCGGATTCACCTCGATCTGTCTCTGGAACCGCTTCTGCAACAGTCTTTGCTGTGCAAGGAGATTCTTGATCCGCGAAGCCAAAATCTCAAAAGTGAACGGCTTAGTGATGTAATCATTGACACCCGCCTGGAATCCCTCGATCTGTTTTTCTTCGCTTCCCATGGCCGTCAGCAGAATGATGGGAATGTGAGCCGTGAGCGTATCCGTCTTTATCTTTTTGGCCAGTTCAATTCCATCCATCAACGGCATCATAATATCACTCACTACCAGGTCGGGGCCAATTGATTTGATCTTCTCCCACCCTGCTTTTCCATTCACCGCTTCTTCCACATGATATTCGGCTCTAAGATTCTCTTTTAAATAAAACCTCAGGTCTTCATTATCTTCAACGACTACAATGGTCTTCTTTTTGCCATTACTTTGACTCTCTTCAAACACAATTTCTTCCGCCTTCTCTGTCAACACCGGGATTGCAGTCGATAAAGAAGGATCATAGATCTTCCTCGCGGGCAGTGTCACTGTAAAACAAGTTCCTTTTTCGGGTTCACTCTTTACCGTGATAACCCCATTGTGCAGCCTCACAAACTCCTTCGTGATGGCCAACCCGATCCCTGTTCCCTGGTTAACCATACTTTCCGGAACGTCGGTTTGGAAGAACCGTTCGAAGATCTTTTCATGCTGATCGACCGGAATGCCTATTCCCGTATCCTGAACTTCGATGGAAAGGGTGCCATCTTCCTTTTCCGCCGCGGCTGGTGAATAACTTAGTTTCACACTCACCACTCCATTATCGTGCGTATACTTAAACGCATTGGAAAGAAGATTGAAAAGTATTTTCTCTGTCTTGTCTTTATCAAAATAGATCTCGAGGCGCTCAACATCAGACGAGAACGAAAAACGGATGCTCTTTTTTTCAGCAATGTCCGTAAATGAATAGCTGATGTCTTTTGCAAATTGAACGATGTCACCAATCGAAGGATGCAACTTCAATCCCTGCACTTCTATCTTCCGGAAATCGAGCAATTGGTTCACGAGATTCAGTAATCGCTTTGCATTGCGATGCACAAGGTTCAATTGCTTTTTCTGTTCCTCGTCGGCAGTGTTCTTAATGATCTTGTCCAATGGGGCAATGATCAGGCTTAATGGCGTTCGAAACTCGTGACTGACATTCGTGAAGAATTTTGTTTTCAATTGTTCGATGGCATGGGCTCGTTCCGCTTCCTTGCGTT
>DATDNL010000262.1:0-2772 GCA_036518315.1 Flavisolibacter sp.
TACAACCGACTGCGGGATCTGCGACAATTGCCTCAACAGGAAGGCTACGCAACTATCGCCCGAGGAATTCGAAGAAATAACTCTCCTAATTTCAAACGAGCTTTCCAAAAAGCAACAAACGGCTACAGAATTGATAGCGCAGATAAAGTCTTTCAGAAAAGAAAAAGCCTGGAAGGCCATCGAATTCCTCCAGGCTGAAAACAAGATTGAGGCTGACAGCAAAGGCCTGCTAAGATTAAAGTAAACCGACTTACATCTTTATGCCCACTTCCCTAAAAATGTAACTGAAGTCAACAATATTATGATGTTCGATGATCTTACCATCCTCGTCGAAACGGAAGATGTCCACATCTGGGAACTTAAATCCTTTTCCCGTCGGCTGTTGTTTCATAAACTCATTCTTCCACGTGCCGCTGCAATCGCACCAAACCATCGCCCATTCGTCATCCGCAACGCACTTCATGTTCGAAACTTCATAGTCGGGAAAGGCAGTCACAAATTCTTTGAAGAACTGTTTGCCTGCTTCCACGGGCGCAGGCTTCGATGAACCGGTACCATAATCAAGAAAATCAGGTGTACATTCTTTGAATACTGCATGCACGTCGTACCTACCCACTGCCTCCACTGCGGATAAGGCAACTTCTTTGTTTTGATCGACCTTGGTCATAGAAATCGTCTTCATATATTTTGTTTTAGGTGAATAATGATGTCTTCGAAATCGCTTAAGAATTAACCCATTGGCGCCTCAATTGGCTAGCAATTTTAGATCGGGACAAACTTTATTGGAGTGGTTAGTTGGAAGGTATGCGCGTTGTCTATTAAAATAGATTGGCCTCAGAAGCAGCCTGCGTGGATGTACCCGCAAAGTTCTTATATTTTCCTTTCCAGCTATCGTATTTCAGCCCGCAGCCATATAGAGGCTGCCATTGTCCGGTTCGACAAGGCTTTCTGGAAGGAGGGAAAGTGTGCAGGGCTACCGATCCCTCCCGCTTTTTTGAGAGTAATCATAGCCTTCGGCAGGAAGGCTGGTTACGATAGAAAGGCTTCCTGCTAGTATTTTAACATATAAAATGCACAATACCAGCCTCTTGCAAAACAAGATTTTCAAAAACATCTGTTCCGGACCGAAAGAACGGCTTCGCAAATTGCCACGTTAGGTTAATAGACAGCATTTTACTACGGCGGCTATAGTGGAGTTACAGGCGAGTTACAGGCAAGTTGCAGGCGAGCAAGCTCATAGTAAAGTCATGACAATCACTTTTTCGTTAATAGGGACTGTCACTGCGGCTGAATTGGCCCTCTGGCGGAGTTGGGGAAGAAGCTGCTGTAAACGGCCGTCCCACTCGTAAATTCCGAACCTTTACAGGTAGTAATACGGTTAAGACCTGCCTGCTAAATCCTTAGTTTTGAATATGGAATTTGCGCCCGTAATTCTATGTGTGGATGACGACGATGACGATCTTTTCTTCATAAGGGAGATCATCGAGTCGGAGAGGCACTCGTTGACGATCAAAGAGGCCCGCAACGGCTGGGACGCCCTCAACTATTTGCAAGGGGGACTCAGCGAAGGCCGCCTGCCCTGCCTTATTATAATGGACATGAACATGCCCCGCATGGATGGCACCCAAACCATCAGCAAGATTAAGGAGGATGAGCACCTGGCGCGTATACCTATTGTTGTTTTTACTACTTCATCGAATAGAACACACCAGCTTTTTTTCGAAAGCCAGGGCATACATTTCATCACCAAACCTTTCGATTACAAGGTTTTTACAAAAGAAATTGTCAACCTTTTAGCTTATTGCGCCGACCTGGGCACCTAATTCGGCGAAGATTTTTGCCCGATTTTAAAATTTGGAACTGTATTTGCCTTTACAGGGGCAAAAGAAAAACCGTGTATAATCCTCAAAAAATTCTGCTGTTAGACGATAATAGAGACCTGCTGCAGATAGTGCAGATAATTTTGAAGGGGCAGGGTTATGAAACCGTGTTGGCATCTTCGGTAGAGGAAGCGATGCTGAAAATAAAGGTTCACAAGCCTGTGTTGATCTTAATGGACGTTTGCCTTTCTGATAAGGATGGTTACACCTTCTGCAACCAGCTAAAGAACGATTCCGAGACAAGCAATATCAGGATCATTATGATGTCCGGCGACGATTGCAACCCGAAGATGATCTCCTACGCTCACGCGGACGACTTCATGCAAAAACCGTTTGATTATAATGACCTCATTTCAAGAGTGCAACAACACTTTAGCTACGCGCAAAAAGTGAGTGCTTAAGAAGAGCAATAAATCTCGCTAAGGTCGGACTCTTCTAAATAATTAATAATCCTTGCCCTAAAGGCTTGTTCTTCTCACGCGAGCAACCTTGCCGCATCTTTAGCAAAGTAAGTTGCAATTAAATCAGCTCCTGCTCTTTTAATTGAAGTAAGGGTTTCAATGATCGCTTTCTCCTCATTGATCCAACCCATTTTTGCAGCAGCCTTGATCATCGCATACTCACCACTGATATTGTAAACACTCACCGGCACGTTGACCGCATTCTTCACTTCACGAACAATGTCAAGATAGGGGAGACCCGGCTTCACCATCACGATGTCTGCCCCTTCCTCTACATCCATCAACGCTTCTCTAACGGCCTCTATGCGGTTGGCATAATCCATTTGGTAAGTCTTCTTGTCTCCAAAACCAGGAGCGCTGTCCAATGCATCCCTGAACGGTCCATAAAAGCAGGAAGCATACTTCGCACTATAAGCCATGATACCAACCTT
>DATDNL010000263.1:0-2828 GCA_036518315.1 Flavisolibacter sp.
GACAGAGTTCGTCAATCGCACCAACGATAAGGCATTGGATAGGAACGATAAGCCCGACACCAACACGGTGTTGAAAACAGGCGATTTCCGCCTGACAAGCTATGAATGGGGTGTTACTTATTCCGGTATGTTGCTGGCAGGCGAAGTAATAGGCGATGCTCGCTTCACCAATTACACACAACAAAGAATGAATTTTATTGCGGCAGCCGTTCCTGCCTTTCGTGCGCTTTATGACCAATATCCCAGGAACAGCAATCCACTTCGTCAACCCGTTGCACCACATGCACTGGATGACGCAGGGGCCATGTGCGCGGCCATGATCAAGACTTACCGTCTTAACAATGATAAAGTCCTTAAACCTGTCATCGATAGTTATATCAATTATATCTCAACAAAAGAATATCGCCTCGCCGATGGTACCCTTGCTCGTAATCGCCCGCAGAAGAATACACTTTGGCTGGATGACCTGTATATGAGCGTTCCGGCGCTTGCGCAGATGGGCAAACTCTCTGGTGATAAAAAATACTATGACGATGCTATCAGGCAGGTCCTCCAGTTCTCAAAGAGAATGTTCAACAAAGACCTTGGAATTTATATGCATGGCTGGGTGGAAAGTATGCCGGTTCACCCCGAGTTCCACTGGGGCCGTGCCAATGGATGGGCATTGATGGCGATGACGGAATTATTAGACGTCTTACCGGAAAACTATAAGGGAAGGATCGATGTATTAAATCAATACAGGGCTCATGTGAAAGGCCTGGCTTCGTACCAGTCCGACAGGGGATTGTGGCACCAACTGCTCGACAGGAACGATTCTTATTTAGAAACATCGGCAACTGCCATCTATGCTTATTGTATTGCGCGTGGTATCAACAAGGGATGGCTCGATGCGAAGACCTATGGGCCCATGTGCCTCCTCGCATGGAATGCAGTGACTACGAAAGTCAATGACAAGGGACAGGTGGAAGGGACTTGCGTCGGAACAGGAATGGCGTTCGAACCAATGTTTTACTATTACCGCCCGACTAATGTTTACGCGGCACATGGATACGGCCCTGTATTGTTGGCTGGGGCCGAGATCGTCAATTTGATCAATCATTTTTCGTTTGAAATGAATGACAGTTCAATCCAGTTAAAAGATTCCAAATGAATCGGGGTAGTAACAATTTGACTTCTATGCAACTTCTCTTATATCAAAAGCACCAGGCTCGTCGCTTAACCTTCTTTGACTCCATAATTAAGTTTGCAAAGGACACGCTCCTTAATAAAACCAATGGATTCCTTGTCGGAGCGCTTTTATTTGTATTTTATTCTAATGCGCAAACTACCTTCAAATTTGATTTTGGAACCGGGTGGGGCGGGGTGGTAACAGGCTGGACTCAAGTTGATGCAAAGACAAAATACTCTGAAGATAAAGGTTACGGTTTTGAATCAATGTCGGATTTAACCGTTGGCTATAATCCAAAGGATAAGGTAAATGTCAACGACGATTACATCACGGGCAGCAAACCTTTTTACTTCTCCGTAAGGCTTTCGGAAGGTAATTATAATGTGAAGGTTATTCTGGGAGATTGGAATGGAAAATCGACTACGACAATTAAAGCTGAATGTAGACGATTAATGGTAGAAAAAATTGAAACACAAAATAGAGACTTCGCAACTGCGGAATTTACAGTACATGTAAAGGATAGTGTCATTCGATCTTCTACCGGTGAAAAAAAAGTGCGACTAAAACCTCGTGAGATTAATTACCTCCATTGGGACAATAAGCTTACGCTGGAATTCAATAATACTGCACCCAAAGTTTGTGCTTTAGAAATTGAAAGGGTGGACAACATTCCAACCGTTTTCCTCGCGGGCAACTCTACCGTGGTAGACCAGGACAGGGAACCCTGGGCAGCATGGGGACAGATCATTCCCGCCTTCTTTCAACCAAAGAAGATCGCCGTTGCCAATTATGCCGAGTCGGGTGAAACATTAAAGGCCTTCAAAGGCGAACGAAGACTTGAAAAGGTATGGAGCATGGCAAAACCGGGCGATTATCTCTTCATCGAATTCGCTCACAACGATCAAAAACCCGGTAGCACTCATTTAGATCCGTTCACCACCTACAAACAAACATTGAAAGAGTGGATCGATGAAGCGAGAAAAAGAAAGGTGATCCCCGTACTGGTTACATCCATGAACAGGAGAACATTCGACTCGGCGGGCCATATAACAAACTCCCTCGGCGATTATCCTGAAGCGATGCGGCAAACAGGTAAAGAAGAAAACGTACCGGTGATTGATCTAAATGCAATGAGCAAAACCATGTACGAGGCCTGGGGACCCGAAAAGTCGATCAAAGCGTTCGTCCATTTTCCCGCGAACACCTTTCCGAATCAGAAAGAGGAACTGAAAGATAATACTCACTTTACGTATTACGGTGCTTATGAACTCGCAAAGTGTATCGTCAATGGCATTAAGCAAAACGTTCCGTCGCTTGCGACATACTTGAAAAAAGATTTGCCTGCATTTGATCCGGCCCATCCCGATGCGTTTGAGAAATTCAATATTCCACCAAGCTCGTTTATAGGAACTACAAAGCCCGACGGAAACTAATTGCAACAAACGATTGTCTTCTTTATGAAACAGCTAATAGTCTTAACACTATCGCTTGCAACACTAATTGTTAATGCACAGATAGGAAAGCGATTCCCCTCTGAACGAAAACTGGTTAAGGATCCCGTCACAGGAACTATGCTAACCTTCCTGACAAGCAAACCAAATGGCGATTCGAAAATCTACCAAACCCACGCCCAATGGACATCCGATGGGCAATGGCTGAT
>DATDNL010000264.1:0-3207 GCA_036518315.1 Flavisolibacter sp.
TCAAAACAATCCACGGTTCATTCGTGCGACGATTACTTCTCCTACGGGTGCTTACGGTCTTTCCAACGAAGGCTTCAGGGGTATGGGCATCAAGTCAAACCATCAATATGATTTCTCCGTTCTTGCAAGACTCAATAAAGGAAGTAAGATAGTCGTGAATGTGGAATTGGTCAATTCAAAGGGAGAACAAATTGGAGCCTATGCCTTTACTCCAACTGTTCACGACTGGAACAAATATCATGTAACAATAACCGCTACTCAAACCGACCCAAAATGTACATTGAACATTTGGTTAATGGGCAACGGTTCTATTGATATGGACATGATTTCGCTTTTTCCAAGAGATACCTGGAAGAACCGCCCTGGTGGTATGCGCGCTGATCTAGTTCAACTGCTTGCCGACCTCAAACCAGGCTTCCTTCGCTTTCCCGGTGGGTGTATTGTCGAAGGGCGCGAGCTGGCAACAAGATATCAGTGGAAAAACACAATCGGCAATGTCGACCAACGCAAGTTCATTGTGAACCGGTGGAATACAGAATTCCGCCACCGGCCGGCGCCGGATTATTACCAATCTTTTGGCCTTGGTTTCTTTGAGTATTTCCAGTTGGCAGAAGACATAGGTGCCGAACCCTTGCCGATTCTGAATTGTGGCATGGCTTGCCAATTCAATACTGCCGAAGTGGTTCCGACCAATGAACTGGATCCTTATATCCAGGATGCACTTGATCTCATCGAATTTGCAAATGGCAACACGGCAAGCAAATGGGGCAATCTCAGGGCCCGAATGGGTCATCCTACTCCGTACAACTTAAAGATGCTTGGTGTGGGAAATGAACAATGGGGACCCCAATACATTGAACGCTACAAGATCTTCTCAAAAGCCATCAAGGCAAAATATCCGAACATCAAATTGGTTAACAGCGTAGGGCCGGACCCCGAGGGGGATCGTTTCAACTTTCTCAATGACACTCTGCGTAAAATGAACGCTGACTTCCTCGATGAACACTACTATCGGTCACCCGAATGGTTCACGCAAAATGCACGGCGCTATGACAATTATGATCGCAACGGACCAAAGATATTTGCCGGAGAATATGCCGCACAAAGCATCGCAACAGTCAGCCCGGATAATAAAAACAATTGGAAATGTGCTCTATCTGAAGCCGCCTTCATGACCGGCCTGGAAAGGAATGCAGACGTGGTCAACATGGCTTCGTATGCACCACTCTTTGCCCATGTTGATGGATGGCAATGGACGCCCAACCTCATCTGGTTCGACAACCTCAATTCCTACGGAACGCCAGATTATTATGTGCAGAAGCTATACTCGAATAATAAAGGGACTAACATCATTCCCATTACGGAAAACAACCAGGTAATTGCAGGCCAGGATAGTATCTATGCTTCAGCCGTGTTGGACAAGCACACAAATGAGTTAGTGATCAAGATTGTCAACACAGACGACCGTGAACAAAAAAGGGATATTGTATTGGATGGGGTCTCTAACGTAAATAATAATGCCATCCAGACTGTTTTAAGGGCCAGCCACCTGGATGATCTGAATTCATTAACCGAACCACAAAAGATCCAACCGGTCGGTCATGAAATAATGTTAAATGGTAAAACATTTTCAATTACACTTGCGCCCTATTCGGTAAATGTTTTCAGGATAAAGATGTAAACTATAATACGTCATTCCAGCCAACTTCACTAGTTAGTATCAAGCAAGTTTGCAACGGCCCTGTGAAAACCTAATGGATCTTGCAATGGACCACCATGGCTCACGTTTGGGAGAATCACAAGTTTTGCATTTGGGATAAGACGCGCGAGATCCTCGAAATGTTCACGTTTTATAAATTGCTCGTATTGTCCGGCGGCGATTACTGTCGGCGCTTTAATAGTTTTGATGTCCTCCGGTTTTAGATCCGGTTCGGTGCTGTACATTCTTCCCAGGGCTCGTCTTAATACAGCAAGACTATCCGGTGTAGGAGAAAGTCTGCGATAATTCGCCTTCACTTTTTCCATAAAACGCGATGCCAATGCGGAATCAACCGGTTCTGATTTATACCCTGAAAGATTATAGTTGGAACCAAACGTGAAAAGTTTATTTACCCGTTCGGGATATTTAATAGCCATCACCAGGCCGATAATACCTCCGTCGCTCCAGCCAACGATCGACGCTTTCTTAACCTTTAGGTGATCCATTAGCTGCAAAACGTCAGATGCCATTAAACTATAACTAAACGGTTGCGTTGACATCGTGCTTCGACCGTGACCCCTGCTGTCAAGAACGATAACTTTATGGTTTTTGCAGAGAAGGGGCACCTCGAAACCCCATTCATCTGAACTAACGAACGCCCCATGCAGCAGAATAACGGGGTCTTTCCCGTCTTTGTTGAAAACTGCATAATACATTTTAATATCGTTCACAGATGCCAGGCCGTCTTCGTCTGGATGCGGCATCGGTGGTGCATCGGGAATCGTCTTCCAGGGGGGAGTTGTTGCCTGGCCGATAACGCAACTACTTGTTATTAAAACGGTCAAAAAAACCAATAATATTCTTTTCATTTTTACATGCAAGGTTTAATTCTAAAGATTTGTTGTTCACAAAATTTTGAAGTTGAGACAATCGAAATTGAGCGATTGAGCCTTAATAACGAACTAGCTGCAATATTTATCCAATAGCCATTTTTCCGTTCCATTCTTTCTGGCACGATTAGCCACCCTTCGAATAATGGGTGAGAGTAAGGACAACCATCCCGGTGCGTTGGAATCCGAGATCGTTAATGCCACTGCCAGGTGGGAAAAGTTTTTCGGCTTTCCTTTCTTATCAGTTAGCCCATCAGACGCCAGGCCATAGAATATTTTAATGAAGTTTTCCATACCGGTATGTCCCGGCTTCAGAGTAATTTGGAACTTAACCTGTTCATTTGTTTCATTATAAAACCGGTGTGGCGTCCCTGCCGGGACAATTTCAGACTCACCAATTTGTAGTTTCTTTTTGTTCTTTCCGACCTGTAGGTATAAGACGCCTTCCTGTACTTGAAACTTTTCGGAAAAAGAGTTATGAAAGTGCAAAGGTGGGCCATCACTTTTTCCTAGTTCTATCTCTATAAGTGTATACTCCCCGTTTGTTTCTTCAGAAGTTTTTAGAAAGGTGGCAGCGTCGTTAATGGCCGGGTTAGCAAAGGTCCTCTTCTCCATAAT
>DATDNL010000265.1:0-2971 GCA_036518315.1 Flavisolibacter sp.
TGCAAATATCACAAGGTGCTTTGCAGATTTCTGATCACGAGTTAGCCTTTCCATAGTCAATGTTTGTCTCATGTGAAGAATTGCTGAAAAAAGAGGACTGACTAAAAGTTTTAGTGGACTTGGACCAAAATAGTACCGAGATCACCCAGGCGGTGGTTTGCACGCCAAGGCTGTCAATGCTCAGAAGTGCTCCGATAGTTCTCGTTTTCACAAATGCTTCGGTGCTTCGGTTGCAGGAGAACCGGCAAAGTATGGCAAGAAAGCCTAATTCATTCGTGATCCACTTCTTCTTAAATTGTCCGGACATTTGTTTATTGAAGTCTGCGAAATTACTTGTTGACGCTCATCAAAATCGAATAAGGGTCTTCTATTAGTCGATAAATTTCAACACGAAGATTTGTGAATTACAAGAGGATGACACGCATTTTATTGAAATATTCAATACGTCTCAAAATCTGCTGAAATGCAGTCCTGTAGCGGATTAAAAAAAATTTTGCAACGTTGGTGTTTTGTTACGTTCGTGTCATATTTTTGCAGCCGATTTGGGAAATTATCCACATTTCACACCAATTGATGCTATGAATCTTTTTAAATCGCATGCGAGAAAGAGCGTACTGGTTGGACTTCTTTTCTTTGTTTTTCATATATCTGCAACTGCACAAAACGGCGAACAATTATTTAAGCAAAACTGCGCAAGCTGTCACGCAATCGATAAGGATGTAACGGGTCCTGCGCTTGGCGGAGTTTTGAATCGCGGACCATGGGCTGAGGACAAAAAGAATTTGTATGCCTGGGTACACAATCCTCCGGGCTTCATGGCAAAGGATAAATATACACAGGGGCTGAAGGCTAAATACCAGGTGATGATGACGCCTTTTCCTCAACTGAAGGATAATGAGATCGACGCCATCATCGACTATGTAATGAATCCGCCAACAGCTGGACCCAAGACCGAAACCCCGGGTGCCCCTGCGGAAGACAATTCCGGTCGCAACGCTTTGATTTTTGGTATCATTTCATTGGTTCTTGCCCTGGTTGCGTTGATCTTAATGCAGATCAATAGTAATCTTAAGAAATTGTCTGATGACCGAGAAGGAATTACACGTCCTGATCCGGTTCCTTTTTATCGGAATAAGATTTATATCGCGTTGATTGCGCTCATGCTCTTCGTAGTGGGTGGTTATTATGTTGCAAAGGGTGCGATCAATCTTGGACGCCAGAAAGGTTATTCTCCAACGCAACCGATCTATTTCTCTCATAAAGTTCATGCGGGTGTCAACCAGATCAACTGTTTGTATTGCCATGGCGGCGCCTGGGAGAGCAAGCATGCTGGTATTCCGACACTTAATGTTTGTATGAATTGCCACAAGGTGATCTCTACCTACGAAAAGGGCCCTGCAATTCTTGATGAGGATGGCAACAAGGTTAACGGTACTGCTGAAATTCAGAAGCTCTATCAATATGCCGGCTTCACACCTGGTCCCGGTGCACAATGGGATCCTTCAAGAGGTAAGTCTCCTGAGTGGGTGAAGATCCACAACTTGCCTGACCATGTCTATTTCAATCATGCTCAACATACAAGAGTAGGTAATGTTCAATGTCAAACCTGCCACGGTAACATCCAAACCATGGATAAAGTAGCACAGCAGGCAGAATTGAGCATGGGCTGGTGTATTAACTGTCACCGCCAGACCAAGGTTAATTTCAATACCGACAGTACAGGCAACCGTTTCTATAGCCTTTATGAGAAATTCCATAACGATATCAAAGCCGGCAAGATGGATAGCGTTACCGTAAAAGATATCGGCGGTTTGGAATGCCAGAAATGTCACTATTAATTTATTGAGCAGGCTGCAGTAATGCGGCTTGCAAACGTTGAATAAGAATCTTCAAATAAAACTATGAGCGATAAAAAGTATTGGACAAGTTTCGCTGCACTCAATAATAAAGAAGAGATCGACAAAAGATCACAGGATGAATTCAATGAAGACCTGCCTTTTGGAGATCTTGACGATAAAGGTTTGTTTGATGCTAAGCACCCTCGCCGTGACTTCTTGAAATATTTGGGCTTCAGTACGGCTGCTGCAACTATTGCCGCCAGCTGTAAAACCCCGGTGAGAAAGGCTATTCCATTGGTGAACAGGCCTGAAGGAACATATCCCGGTGTTCCGAAAATGTTCGCGAGTACTTACGTAATGGACGGCGATGTGATACCTGTTGTTGTAAAAACAAGGGACGGCCGCCCCATTAAAGTTGAAGGAAACGCGGAATATCCATTTACGTTAGGTGGAACGTCTCCAAGGGTACAGGCTTCTGTTTTGGATTTGTACGATATGTACCGCATTCCGCATCCAAAGCAAAATGTTCCCGGTAAAGGATGGCAGGAAATCCCAAGCTTCGAGCAGTTAGATGGACAAATAACAAGCAAGCTTTCCGGTAAGCCGGTTGTTCTGCTTACAAGCACAATCGTTTCTCCAACTACTAAACAAATCATTGCAGGTTTCCTTGCCAAATACCCCGGCAGCCGTCATGTACAATACGATGCGGTTTCTTACAGCGGCTTGATACAGGCGCACGGAGGAAAAATTCCTGCTCACAATTTTGACAAAGCCGACCTGGTTGTAAGCCTTGGTGCCGATTTCCTCGGTACATGGTTAGCACCGGTAGAATTTGCAAGGGGCTACTCTACAAAGCGAAAGCTCGATGGTGACAAGAAAACAATGAGCAAGCATTACCAGTTCGAAAGCTACTTGAGCATGACTGGTTCTAATGCAGATGAAAGGATCACACACCGTCCTTCCGAAACGGGTGCGGTTGTACTTGCCTTGTTAGCCGCAGTAGGCGGAACAGCTTCGGCTCCATCCCTAGATGCAAAGCTGACTGCTGCTATTCAAAAGGTCGCAAATGATTTAAAGAGTCACAGAGGCGCTGCCTTAGTGGTTTGTGGAAGTAACGATGCGAACATACAGGC
>DATDNL010000266.1:0-4494 GCA_036518315.1 Flavisolibacter sp.
GGAATCGTAGGGTTTGTTCATCCATTGGGACAGGATGAGCTTTGCAGACTCCAATTGATTCTTCGCACTAAGTATAGCCAATTGATCATTCATCAACTGTCCTTTTAGATCTGAGACATCTGATGGTTTTACAGCTCCCTGCTTATCGAGGACCTGCAGGCGATCAAGCGTTGCCTGGGTGGTGGCTGTTTGACTATAGGCGACATTCAATTGATCTTCGTTACTCAACACAGAGAGGTAAGCGAGTAAGACGTTCAAAACCAGGTTGTCCTTCGACTGTTGCCACTCCATACGCGAAGCCTCGTAGGCCGTAGCATTTTGTTTGATCCGGTTTTGGAGCGCACCACCATTGAAGAGAACCATTTCACTGTTGGCGCTATAGCCTGCACGGTTCACACTCTGGTTTACGTAGGTGTTGGTGAAAGGGTCGATACTCCTACCGGTATTGAGTCCGTGTGAAACATCGAGTCCGAGGGTTGGGAGCACATATGCTTTGGACTGTTTCCAATCAACCCTGGCGGTCTCCATCTCCAACTCAGATTGTTTGACCGGTATGTTGTTCTTTATGGCGGAATCGATGCATTGTTGCAGCGAGTAAGTCTGCGAGTTCGCGACGTGGGTAATGAAAATAAGGAAAGCACAAATAAAGAGGCGGTTCATACTAATCTTGTTTAACGGGTTTCTGTGATACGGATTCGATACGACCATCGAGTAAGTTGATGATTCGGTGTCCGTATTCGGCGTTCTTCTCGGAATGGGTTACTTGTATAATAGTGACTTTATCTTCCTGGTTAATTTGCTCGAAGAGGTTCATGATCTCCTCCCCTTGCTTCGAATTCAGATTACCTGTTGGTTCATCGGCCAGTAAAAGTTTCGGTTTGGCAATGAGTGCACGCGCAATTCCTACCAATTGCTGTTGTCCTCCTGATAATTGAGCTGGAAAAAGGTCTTTCTTACCAACGATGTTGAAGCGATCGAGGATGTCGGCTACTAATGCCTTGCGCTCAGCAGATTTAATGTTCTGATAAAGCAATGGCGTTTCAATGTTTTCGTAGACGGTGAGTTCGTCGATAAGGTGATAAGCCTGGAAGATAAAGCCGATGTTCTTTTTATAGAGCTCTGAGCGTTGTTTGTCCCTCAGTTCATAAACAGATTGTCCATAAAAGTTGTATTGGCCTTCGGAAGGAAGGTCAAGCATGCCAATGAGGTTAAGTAAGGTTGATTTGCCTGATCCTGACGGGCCCATAACGGATATGAACTCGCCTTCTTCCACTGATAGGTTCACGTCCTTCAAAATGAAATTGGGTCTCCCGCTGATAGTAACCCATTTAGAAATATGTTGCAGTTCGATCATTGTAAGTGGTTTATGAGTGCCAAGTTAGCTTGTGATTGTGAAATACGTACCAATTCGTAGAGGTATTGAGAAACAAGTAATTAGAAAATCCGGGGTGTTTTTAGTGTTCGGTTTTGATACAGTTTATGTTCGGTTTTATGGTGAGCGGTGAATGGTGAATCGGTTTGGGGTTGGGGAGGTTTACAGTCCGAAGTTTACCAGTTTACAGTTCGATGTTCGAGGTTCGAGGTTCGAGGTTAAGGTCGTTTATGGTTGGAAAGGGCTTACGGGTTTGCGGTGAAAATTTAAAAGTTTAAGGGGTTAAACCATAAAGCGCATTGAGGTCGTTTTTGGCGGAGCGGAATGTTCAATTTTCAATCTTCAATCTTCAAATTGACCGGCCACAAATCTGCCTAAGGGAGGGAATAGTGTTACCTAAGCGTGGATACGGTTTGGGGTATAATTGGACGACAGTTGGACTAAGCTTGTCCAGCAAGTTAAGTTCCTATAAGGTTCCTATAAGGGCAGATGGAAATAAAAAATGTAAAATGTAAAAGCAAAAATGTAAAATGCTTGTCCAGGTGAGGGCTGCGTATTGATGCAAGTTTAAACAAATTGTGAGCTTTCTACCATGATTTAAATGAAAATAAGATCATGAAAAAGGGCGCTTCCCTGGATAACTGCCCAGCAACCTCTCCTGCCGGGCGAGTACAAAAAATAGTGGGAATATTCATTTAAATAAATAGACCAGGCTGAGAAAACAGCAGATTGCTAAAGAATGAAATCGGGGGTACGGCTTGCAGCTTTTGCTACTCTGTTCGAAGGCTTTTAACAGGGTTACTTAGTGCAGCCTTGATTGCCTGGAAACTCACGGTTAGTAAGGCTATGAGAATCGCCAGCAGGCCGGCTGCGATGAAGATCCACAAGCTGATATTGATGCGGTAATCGTAGTCCTGCAGCCAGTTATGCATCATCCACCACGCCACCGGGAAGGCGATGATGCAGGAGATACCTACCAATACAAGGAAATCTGCAGATAATAATGTTGTGAGATTGCCGACACTTGCGCCAAGGACTTTCCGTATGCCGATCTCTTTCGTTCTTCTCTCGGCAGTGAAGGCTGCTAAACCAAATAAGCCGAGACAGGAAATTACAATCGCCAGTACAGAAAACAGTCCTGCCAGTTTTGCGATCAGGTTCTCCGTTTTAAAATATTGATCGAATTGCTCGTCGACGAACCTGTATTCGACAGGGTAGCCGGGACTGTCGTTCTTGATTGTCTTTTCCAGGACGGGCAAGCTGGACGAAAGATTTGCATCTTTTTTCAGTCGCACCGTTAGGAAGTTTACGTTGGAAGTGTCGGAAAACAAGATGAGCGGTGCGGCGGCCTGGTACATGTTGTTGTAAACAAAATCGTTGATCACTCCCACTACCGTGTATTTGGAATTGCCTCCATCCCTTGTGACTACACTGCCAACGATGTCCTTCTTACCAATGATCTTCGCCAGTGATTCATTGATGATGATGTTGTTGCTGTCTGATTTAGGGTCGGCATAAAAGTCTCTTCCTGATTTGAGTTTCATGCCCATAGTAGAGACATATTCAGGAGTGACACCTTCGACGGTTATCAGTATTTGTTTCGACGGGTCCTTCCCTTCCCAACCGAAATCACCGGTGTTACTACCTAATTGCAGGACGGTGTTGTTACTCATGGCTGCATTCTGAATGAGCCCAGTTTGGAGAAGGTCGTTTTTAATTACGTTGAAATGCTGCCGCATTTCGCCACGAAGGCTTAGGAAGAGAAGTTCCTGCTTGTTGTAGCCAAGGTCGCGGTCTTTAACATGCTGTATTTGACGGTAAATAAGAATTGTGCTGATGATTAGGATCACTGAAATGGAAAACTGTACAATGACAAGCCCTTTGCGAATAAAGACGGCGCTCGCGCCATTTTTCAATTTCAAACCTTTCAGTACGCCAATTGGATTGAACGAGGAGAGATAGAAGGCAGGATAGCTGCCGGCAATCAGCCCACACAGGACAATAATAGAAAGTAAGGCAAGAATGTGAAGGGGATTAAATACATCGAGGTGAAGTTCTTTCTCCACAAGTCCATTAAAAGCATGAAGCACCGCAAACATGATGAATATCGCCAGCAGCGCCGAGATGAAGGACATAACCATGGACTCTCCGATGAATTGCAGGATGAGTTTCGCCTTGGCGGCTCCCAACACTTTACGGACACCTACTTCCCTTGCTCTTTGTTCGGAGCGGGCCGTTGCGAGATTCATGAAGTTGATACAGGCAATGATAAGAATGATCCAGGCGATGAGGCTGAAAAGGTTTACATATTTGATACGCCCGGGCACTTCTTTACCGTTGACGAAGTTGTCGTACATACGCCAGCGGTTCATTGGGTAGATCGACATCTTAGCAATGGCCTCAGGGCTCTTTGTTTGAATGTAGCCGTCGAGCTTTTTGTTTATCGCGCTAATGTTTGCATTTGGATCGGTCTCGACGTATGTAACAACACCATTATTACCCCAATGCTGAAGCCAGGTATTTTGATCTTCGTAGATCTTAAATGGAGCCAGCCAATCGAACTTAAAGGACACATTTTTCGGAAGATCTTCAATGACGCCTGTGACGACATAGTCCTGCTTGTTATTCACCTTGAGTGTTTTACCAATCACGTCCGTCGTTTCAAAAAACTTGTTTGCCATGGTTTGAGAAATGACCACCGAATGCAATTGAGAGAAAGCATTTGCTGCTTTGCCTTTGATGAACCTAAGCTGGAACATGGTAAGAAACGAAGAATCGGCATACAAACCCTGCTCATAGATTGTTTTATCGTCGAGGGAAAATAAGGCACGGTCACCCCAGGTAGTTCTAGCCGTATTTTTTATACCGGGAATCTCTGATTTAATGCCCTGGGCAAAAGGGCCAGGCGTTGCATCGAAGGTGAAGGTGGTTCCGTCATAGGTTTGACGGTCCTTAACCTTATACAGATTGTCTCGGTTGGAAAAGTAATGGTTGTAGGTAAGCTCGTCCTCGACCCAAAGGAAGATGAGCGCGGCGCAGGCGATGCCGATGGCAAGACCGGAGATATTTAAAAAACCATAGGCCCTGTTCTTCCAAAGGTGACGGATAGCGGTTTTAATATA
>DATDNL010000267.1:0-4299 GCA_036518315.1 Flavisolibacter sp.
TGTTCAGGAAGGTACAGATTGTGGCACGAACCGCAGTGATCGACATATAGTTTACGTCCCATCAAAAGAGAGTCGGCAGGAAGGCCTGTATGGTCTGCATCCGCCTGTGTGGGTATGTACAGGGCCGTTCCGCATGCTGCCAGCAGCAAGAACAGGAAAAAGACCAAAGGATATTTGTTTTTAAAATTCATAGGAAAAAAGTAATCGTGACTGGAGTCCATCGTCCTCAACGATGCTGCGTCCGCCACCTTTAAGATTAATCAGCTGGGGCATGAGGGTAAAATTAATCCAGAATCCTTTACCAACGTATGCCACTCCCGGACCGGCAGAAAGAATTGATTTTTCAAGTTCACCTTCTTTGAGCACATTACTGTTCATCACTTCCAGCCCGGCAAACCAGTTGTCGCGCAATTTATAGGACAGGCCATAATTCCATTCCAGCTTAACTTCGGCTTCATTTTCAAACTTATTTTCATCCGCCGCAAATTCCTTCTCCAGCTCCAGTTCACCCACCAGGTTCAAAGCATGGATAAATTTGCCAGTCTGTTTATCCAGGATCAGTTTTCCTTCCAGTTCTGTTTCTGCTGGAGCCAAAGTGTATTCAAAATAAAGGGCCGAGCCCAGCTTATTGGCTACCGGATCACTCAGTTTGAGTTTCCACTCGTTGGCAAAACTGTAGGAATTGTTAAAACTTAGCCTGTCAAGGCTGTTTCCCACATTCTCCGAAGCGCTGTAGCCGTAATTGAGATAGAAGGCTGTCTGTAATTTACCACCCAGTCCGATTTCAAATTCAAGGCGATGGTCCAGTCCGCGGTAATAATCCTGACGTCCCGTACCAAGGGTGGTCCATACTTCCAGCTCTTTCTGGCCCTTGTTGAGCACATTGCTCTGGTAGGTATAGGTAAACACCCGATCCTGCGCCTGGGCGCTTATAAATGCTATAAAAGCAGCAATAAATAGAAGTTTCTTCATCTGATGATCTTTACTTTTGTTTGATTGGGCCAAAAGTACCGGCAGTGCGATCATCAGGCAATCCCTAAAAATGGGGATTTATAGGCTGTATTGGTTTCGAAGCAGGAAAATGAACAAAGGTGGAATAAGGAATAATAAACAAGGAATGTAAAACGATTGCCCTGATCGGGTGTTTTACTTTCTTATTTCTTGTTTCTTGGTCGATATTTTTGATTTGAAATGTAGATATCCATCTGGGCCAATCATTTTAAATCAAATCCTCGGTATTGATGTCCCCCACATCAATAATCTTTTTCAAAATGGCATACATGGTAAGACCCGAGGCGGATTTGATGCCGGTCTTTTCAGAGATATTCTTTCGGTGCGAGATCACCGTATGGGTGCTTACGAACAGCTGATCGGCAATTTCCTTGTTTGAATAGCCTTTGCAGAGCAGCTGCAGCACCTCGATCTCACGCCGGGTAAGCTCTGTATCGTTTTCCCTGACAGCGGCCGAAAGAAAAGAATTAAGCACCTCGTTTACCTTAAAGCAAATAAGCGCAGCGGTATCGTTTAAATTAATGGTATTGTTCGAATAATTGGCCCCCGTTTCCATCTGCAGGGTGAGAAAGTGCAGGTTATTGGCCGTATTTAATATCTGGCGCATAAAGTTGCCGCTTTTCTCCTGCTCTTCCAAAGTGGAGATGACCAACACATGGCCATCCATTTTGGGGTAATCGATGATCTGATCTCCTCGCTGAAGCAATATCACCTCATTGGCCAGGCTGCCTTTCAACACCTCGGCCATGCCTGCCAAAACCAACTCAGAGGAGCTGACAACAACTACTATGAATCTTTTGTGGTTATTAATCATGGTTGGCCAGTAGCTTTTCAAGTTGTTTTACTTTGGGGATCATGATATGGTCCTCGATGCGCGAATGGTTTTTAAGGTCCTTCTCGAACATGAACAGACCGCCTAAAAAAGCATTGCCTCTGTTCTGGTCATAATTGGGAGGCAGGTATTTGATGATGATGTTCTTCAAATCATCCATCTTGTCATCCATGTGCGAGTGTTCCTTTTCAAAGCTGGTAATGGAAAAGGAAGGATATTTATGCTTGAATTCATCGCGAAGCGAAGGAGTGCTGATTACCGCATCCAATTCAAGGATGTAGGGAAACATCTCCCGTTCTTCAAAATTGATATGAATCAGGAATTCTTCGTTGAACTTGGCATAGAACTTACGTACCAGCCCGTTGTCTGAACTCTCATCGGGGCTGGCCGACAGGAACAGTTCGATAAGGCGGTCGTTTTCAGGAATCAGGTAATTCTTGTAATACTGATGGGTCTTGATCAAATAATCGATTACCATGGTAACGGGGAAGTCCAGCAGGCGCTTTTCAGGAAAATAATCCTCGTAATGAAAAACATTGATGATCTCTACAAAGAAGTTAAGGTCAATGCCTTTTTCCTCGCAGATGTTCTTAATGGTTTGATCGCCAAAGCCCAGTTTGACGCCCAGCCGGTTAATTACCGGCAACAATGAATGATCTTTTAAAATGACAGAAGCCAGCTTGCTGTTCTCGTTAAACAGTTCCATACCCCGGGGAATTTTATGTGATGATGTAAAGATGACAATATTTGATGGGAAATGTTCATACTGAAAAATTATTAGGGCACTGGTTGCAGAGATGTTTTCAGGTGATAGTAATGTTCCATCATCTTTTGGCGAAGAATCAAGTCATATGGAGTCAAATGATACAAATTCCCAGATAATGGAAAATAATCCCAAACCATTAAGGATAGAAAAATCTGTTAGGCTATAAGTTCTGTTATCGATTCGAAAATTTTCTTCGCGCTTTCGTATAATGACAATGCATCTTGTCTGGTAGGTTTTCCTGTAGCAATCATTCCTATATCACTGGGATAACGGGAACTGGTATAAACGCTGTCTAAAGCCATTAACTCCCGAATTTCAATTTGATTCTCTAAAAAGCCTTCCACAAGCTGGTATAATCTTACCAAACTGTGAATACGTGGAATATCTATATTTTTCTCATTAATTAAGGCTTTAAAGCATTTTTCTACAACTTGCTGGGAATGGAACGCCAAGATAGTTGTTAGAAATTCATCTTCCAGAATTCTTTCACAATTGACGAGATCAGCTTTTGCAAATTCAAGCCATTGTTGTGTGCTTGGTTTCATAAATTACGATTCCCTTGCTTAAAATTTCTTTTGAAAAAGAACTGCCTGCTTCAATGAACTGTTCATACATTGGTAAAGTATAAACGATAAGATCAACAGGTACTTGTTTTGAAATATTTAGAATCTGTTCGCTTACTGAAATATACAAATTCGTTTTCTCCTTAAACGTATGCGGTATAAATTGATCGTTTGTAACAACAAGTAAATCGATGTCACTATCAACGTGTGGTGTGCCATACGCATAAGATCCAAAGAGAATTACCTTGTATGGATTCAATTCCTTTAACTTCTCTTTAAGTTGTTGTATGTAATGATTATCCGTAGGCATATCTGTTTTTTTGCAAGGTACAGAATATTTTGCTTTTTTGAAATTTAAATATAAGCAAAAACAGAAAACCCCACTTGCGGTGAGGTTTTTTGTTTCTATATGTGGAATAAGTGTAGTTCTAATACCTGCGCCTCCAGGAGCTTCTGGCTGGCTTTTCGGCCGTTGGAACAGTGGATGAACGGGAAGGCCCATTGGATCTTCTGTCTGAATTCTCGCGTATCGCCTGCCCGTTATGCTGACGTTGGACCGGTTTGCGGGTTACCTTTGCCGGCGCCTTCTCTGGCGTAAAATCGGTCATGGCAAAAGGATGATCCTTTACCACCGGGATGGTCTGCGAAATCAACCTTTGGATATCTCTCAGGAACAGTATCTCGGTGTTATCGCAAAAGGAAATGGCAATACCGCTCTGTCCGGCACGCCCTGTCCGGCCAATGCGGTGAACATAGGTCTCGGGGATATTGGGGATCTCGTAATTGATCACATGCGTCAGGTCATCCACATCAATGCCACGGGCGGCAATATCGGTAGCCACCAGGATGCGTATCTTCCCGCTTTTGAAATCAGTGAGTGCTTTCTGTCGTGCACTCTGCGATTTGTTGCCATGGATGGCCTGGGCCTGATGCCCGCTCTTCTGGAGCAGTTTTACCACCTTGTCGGCCCCATGCTTGGTACGGGTAAAAACCAGTGCAGAGACAATTTCCTCGTTGTCCAACAAATGAAGCAGCAGCTCACGCTTATTTTCATACTGAACCATGTACATCTGCTGTTCCACCTTCTCGGCAGTAGTCACTTCAGGGGTAATTTCAACCTTTACCGG
>DATDNL010000268.1:0-3997 GCA_036518315.1 Flavisolibacter sp.
TAATGATTGTCCAACGGAAAATCTATAGACAACCTTATCCAAAATAATGGATGTTCCATATACCTTCCGTATATGCCTCATAGATGTCCCATACCTTTAAAGATATGGGACATCTACGGGACATCTATGGGACATCCTATACTTTACCATAGCTTTTCCAATTAGGAGACATAGCTGTACCATTATGTGTTCCAAGCGTTTCAATTATTTTAAGCAACCCGGAACTTAACGGACACGCCAGCCGGCGGCTGTTATTCCTGGGTATCCTCAAACTTTCAACTTAGTCTATTGCAGTTGCACGTGTCTTAATTCCAAAAGGTTCAGCCCATTGGCGGGAAGCCCTTTTACGTTGGGTTGTACTAAATGAATCACCTCGTCATACCAGAGGGGTACCACGGGGGCGTCGTTGATCATTACCTGGTCGGCCTGGCGGTAAAGTTGGTAGCGGAGAGAATCATTCGTTTCGGTGATGGCTTTTTCGAATAAGGCATCAAAGCGGGGGTTCTTATATCGTGTATAATTGGGGGGCGCAGGATTCTTCGAGTAAAAGACAGAGAGGTAGTTCTCTGCATCGGGGTAATCGGCAATCCAACTGCCGCGGAAGAAGGGAGTCTTGGAGTTAGAAGTAAGATCCAGCAGCAAAGACTTCTGAACTACATCGACCTGGATTTTAAACCCGATCTCCTCCAGTTGTCTTGCTACATAGCTGGCGATTTCAGAATAAATGGGGATTGTCTGGAGTTTGATCGGGGGTAAGTTCTGACTCGTATATCCTGCCTCCTTTATCAGTTTGCGGGCAAGGTCGGGATTATAGTAGTAGCCCTTCACTTCGGTAGAATCAAACGAAGGCAAGCCTGCGGGTACAAATCCGGATTCAGCGGGAATTCCAAGTGAATTGCGTAGGTACAGAACCATCTTCTCTCTATCAAATCCATAGTTGATAGCCTGCCTGATCTTCTTTAAGGCAAGCGGTGAACCTTTCACCAGGGCATTTGCCGTATCGACCAGAATTCCGAAGTATTCTATATTAAGATAAGGGTGAGTCTGCAAGGAGATCTTTCCCTGCCAGTTCTTTCTCAGAGTTCCTTTCTTCGTCAGCACTTCGTCTTTAAACGAAGCATCGATGTCATTGATAAAATCCAGTTTCTTTTGCCTGAACAGGAGAAACTCTGTGGCCTTGTTATCATAGAAGCTTACCTTGATCCCATCCAGGTAAGGAAGTCTCCTTCCTGATTCGTCACGTTCGAAATAGTTGGGGTTTCTTTTCATTACTAATGCCTGTCCTTCTTCCCAGGCCACATATTGAAAGGGTCCTGTTCCTACAGCGTGCCTTCTAAAGTCGGTTCCGTATTTTTCAACGGCTTCATGTGGCACAATGGAACAATACTGCATCGATAGAATGCCAAGTATGGGTTGATAAGGCCGCACCAGTTTTACCTGGAAAGTGGTATCATCAATCGCCTTGAAGCCATCAACGCTATCCACTTTGCCGTTGAAGATCCACGCGCCGGGACTTGCAGTATTCTTATCCATGATTCTCTTGAAACTATACTCCACATCTGCCGCCGTCATTCTCCTTCCCTTTCCACCAGGAAAACAGGCATCATCTTGAAACACTACGTCATTTCTCAAATGGAAAATATACGTGGTCTTATTGTCAGAAATCTCCCACCTGGTTGCCAGTGATGGAACGATATTCAGCTGACTGTCCACTTCCACAAGGGTGTTGTATAGTTGATGGACTGCCCACATGATCGATTGGTTCTTTGCAAAAGCAGGATCCAACGAAGCAATACCTGTTTGCTCGTTATAATGAAAAATGTTCTGGCTTTTTTTTTCACTGCTATAGCAGGATGCGAGGCCCAGACAAAAAAGAATTATTGTTAAAGAATTATAGCAACGGGGCATGTTATATTCAAAAGCGGTCTAAATTAGACAAGTATTTGTTCGCACAAAGCAAATCAATTAAATGAAAAGACAAATTTTGGCCTTAACCATTGGATTTCTCCTCCTTAACGATTGCACTACGGCTCAACTTCTAAATCACAAGATCAACTTTACGCACCAGGACACCTTGCGTGGAACAAATGGAATTGAAAGAGCATGGTGGGATGTTCTTCACTATGACGTGAATGTCACTCCCGACTACAGTGCGAAGACTATAACCGGCAAAACAACCATCCAGTATAAAGTGCTTCCCGGCCAGCGAACCGACTATATGCAGGTCGATCTTCAAAAGCCGTTGATCCTCGACTCCATCTTTTATGACAACAAGTTTTATATAAACTATCCTGCAAAGCCTTATTATAATGAAGGCAACGTCTGGCACATTCCTTTGCCAAGAAGTACGGCCAACAGCATTCATTCGATTGCTATCGCCTATCATGGCAAACCGAGAGAAGCCATCCGTCCACCATGGGATGGTGGCTGGATCTTTACCAAGGATGAAGAAGGCCGTCCATGGATGACGGTTGCCTGCCAGGGACTGGGAGCTTCGGTTTGGTATCCCTGCAAAGATTACCAGGGCGACGAACCCGATAATGGCGCCACCCTTACGGTAAACGTGCCATCTAACCTGGTTGCTGTTGGCAATGGAAGACTGGACTTGAAGAGCGAAGGACCGGTTGACGGCAAGACCTCCTACAAATGGGAAGTCAAATCGCCGATAAACAACTATACTATCGTTCCCTATATTGGCAACTATGTTAGTTGGACCGATACGCTGCAAGGAGAAAAAGGAAGACTGGACTTAGGTTATTGGGTACTCGATTACGACCTTGCTAAAGCAAAAAAACAGTTTGAGCAGGTGAAGCCGATGCTCCGTGCGTTCGAATACTGGTTTGGCCCTTACCCATTTTATGAAGACGGCTATAAATTAGTCGAGTCTTCTCATCTCGGCATGGAACACCAAAGTGCCGTGGCCTACGGTAACCATTTTGAAAACGGTTACATGGGACATGCCTACCCGTCCTCCTCGAAGTGGGCTATGAAGTTCGATTACATCATCATCCACGAAAGCGGGCACGAGTGGTTCGCCAACAACATTACGACGAAAGACATAGCAGATATGTGGGTTCACGAGGGAATCACGACCTACTCTGAAGCGCTATATGTAGAATATTATTATGGCAAAGAAGCTGGCAGCGAATATGTGATTGCACAAAGAGATGCTATCAGCAATGACAAACCTATCATAGGCTACTACGGTGTCAACCAGGAAGGTAGCGGTGATATGTATGCTAAGGGAGCCAACATGCTTCATACCATCAGGCAGGTTATCAATGATGATGGTAAGTTCCGCGAAATCTTAAGAGGTCTCAATAAGGATTTCTACCACCAGACCGTTACCTCCAAACAGGTGGAAAATTATTTCAGCGAGAAGAGCGGGAAAGATCTTAGCAAGATCTTCGATCAATACCTGAGAACAACGCAGATACCGGCTTTACAGTTAAAAGCGGATGGAGATAAGATCAAATTCAAATGGACGAATTGTATCGCTGGGTTCAACATGCCCGTGAAACTTACCAACGGCCAATGGATCAACCCAACGACTACGGAACAGAAACTGAAACTGGAAGGAAGCAACTTGAAAGATGTGACCGTCGACAAGAACTTCTATATCACGGTTAATAAAGGCTGATGGCCAAACGCCTGTGTTTTCCTTAATTTGCACATTGGCATTTCGACATCTTAGCACATTACCATGAGCACCATCCGCCGGCAAAGCATCATTTCATCTTTCGTTGTTTATTTTGGCTTTGCCCTCGGTTTTCTGAACACTTACCTGTTTACCAGGCAGGGAGGACTCACTAAAGAACAATTTGGTCTCACTAATACTTTTATCGCCATTGCCAATATCATGTTTTCCGTGGCCTGTCTTGGTATGCCCGCATTCGTTGGAAAGTTTTTTCCTTATTACAAATCTCATCTTGATAACAAAAAGAACGACCAGCTAACTATTGCCTTGTTCTTTTCCTGTCTCGGCTTCCTTCTTGTC
>DATDNL010000269.1:0-8718 GCA_036518315.1 Flavisolibacter sp.
GAACGTCGCCCGCAGCAAATACACCTTCAAGGTTTGTCCTGGATGAACCGGGGATTGTTTTAATATAACCTGCTTCATCCATATCGATAACTCCCTTGAATATTTCCGAATTAGGAGTGTGCCCAATGGCTACAAAGAAACCTTTGATAGGAATCTCGGTCTTCTCTCCTGTCTTGTTATTCTTGATGCGAACGCCTTCTACCGTTTTGTCACCGAGGATCTCATCGGTTTCTGAGTTCCAGTAGGTCTTAATATTCGCCGTTTCTTTTACTCTCTCCTGCATCACCTTACTCGCACGCATCTCGTCCCTCCTTACCAACATGTGCACGTTCGTAGCAAGTTTCGATAAATAAAGAGCTTCCTCCGCCGCAGTATCTCCGGCTCCTACTATAGCAACCTCTTTTCCTCTAAAAAAGAACCCGTCACAAACTGCACAAGCACTTACCCCGTAGCCATTGAGCCTTTGTTCACTTTCTATTCCAAGCCATCTTGCCGACGCCCCAGTTGAAATAATAATTGCATTTGCTTCGATCCATTTCTCTTCATCAATTTGAACCCTATAAGGCCTCGAGGAAAAATCAACCTTGGTAGCCAGGCCATATCGAATGTCCGCTCCCATCCTTTTTGCCTGCTGCTCAAAATGAATCATCAGCTCGGGCCCCTGAATGCCTTCAGGAAAACCGGGATAATTTTCCACTTCCGTCGTTATTGTTAACTGGCCGCCAGGTTGAATGCCCTGGTACAATACCGGCTTTAAATTGGCTCTTGATGCATAGATGGCGGCGGTATAGCCTGCAGGTCCCGACCCTATGATTAGTAAGTTTACTTTCTCGACTTGATTGTCCATTTCTATCGATTACTTGAGGGCACGAAATTACTTGTAAATAATAAATGGTAGAGTTAAAGAAGTTAACCTAATGTGGAATAATGATGCTCCGATATTGTGATGCATATCCTCCAAAATAACCCAAGGCATCTCCTTTAATATTGCCAAGCACCTTGGTAGGTGTTGAAAAGGGATCACCAACACTCGAATATGAAAATTCCATGGTACGCCAAAAATCGTAAGTGGCCTTGTCGATATTACTCAACTTGAGACCCACTGTATCCCCCCTTCTGAAATAAATTTCGTCATAACCTAAGCCGAGATTCCTGTCAACTCCTTTGTCGATCTGCAACTCATAGGTTGTTCCATCAATAAAGTAATCATCGAATGTTGAATTTAATGGAGGGTAAAACGGCTCCCTGTTGGTCTTGGTATAATACCGCACATAGTCGCCAAAACCCGGCGGATCGGTGGCCCTGACCATTATAAGAACCTTGTTTGTATCTGAGCCAGAAGTTACAGGTGCTTTCTTCCACCAAACTGAATCTATGATCTTGGTGATTTTGGGAATACTTGTTACGGCGGTATACTCTCTTCCACCAGCAACGATCTTTAATGAATATTGATGATTCAGTTCTCCCTTGAAGCTCGTATTGAGACTCGAGGAGTCAGTCGAGTAATAATAAAGCGATATTCCATTGCCTACCGATCGGGAATATTCTTTTAGCTTATGAGTTAGTGAACCGTTTGAGACAAAAACATCAGCACCATGGACAAAAGACTGATTCAAGACGTCAGCACTGATAGTAGAGAAATATCCAATCGATTTGGAAAGAATAACAACAGGTGGTTGATCATTCTCCATAATACCTTCCACCACTAGCTTATCCGGTTGATCATGCAGTTTGAAGTCAACCTTCTTTTCGCATCCGGCCATTAAAATAATCAGCAACGCCAAAACTCTTTTCATCTTGTAAAGGTAAAATCAAACAGCCCTGATCTTTCGATCAAGGCTGTTTTAAAACCCATCAATTTGCTATTTCAATCCCGCCAAACGGGACATTTCTTATCCCAAATAAGCTTTCAGAGCATTACTGTAACGGGCCTTCTGCAAACGCTTAATAGCCCTTTCCTTGATCTGGCGAATTCTTTCTTTCGTCAAATCATATTTCTGACCAATCTGCTCGATCGTTGTACCATTTTCGCCATCGAGGCCAAAGTAAGCATTAACGATCTCAGCTTCTCTTGGAGAAAGTGACTTAAGAACACGACGGATTTCATTTCTCAAAGAATCCTTCATCACGTCATCGTCAGTATCGTCGTTACCTTCCAACAAGTCTCCCATGGCCACATCTTCTGCTTCGTGAACTGGGGCATCCAGTGAAGTATGACGGGTATTGCTTTGGAAGATATTGTTGATTTCCGTTTCGCTCATCTCAAGAATATCCGCCAGTTCCTCTGTACTCGGCTCCCTTTCGTGCTCTTGCTCAAAAGCCATATAGGCCTTGTTTGCCTTATTATAAGTACCAATCTTATTTTGGGGTAAACGAACCAAACGACCTTGCTCAGCCAATGCCTGCAGAATGGACTGACGAATCCACCACACTGCATAAGAAATGAATTTGAAACCCTTTGTTTCATCAAAACGCTGAGCCGCTTTGATCAAACCAAGGTTTCCTTCGTTGATCAAGTCACTCAGGGAAAGACCCTGGTGTTGATATTGTTTTGCTACTGAAACCACGAAACGAAGGTTCGCCTGTACCAGCTTGTCTAAAGCTCTCTGGTCCCCCATCTTAATCCTCTGAGCCAGCGTTGTCTCCTCTTCAGGGGTGATCATTGGGATCTTCGAAATTTCCTGGAGGTATTTTTCTACGGCCTGTGAGTCTCTGTTCGTAATCTGGGTAGCAATTTTGAGCTGCCTCATAATCTAAATCCTTATTATTAAATGAATAAAATAACTTGACAAACGATTTTCACAGAAAGTTGCAAATGGATAGTTAAACCGGTACCAGACTGTCTGCAAAAATAATTCGCAATCGCTAAACCTCATAATCATTTGCGACAAATTATTATCTACAAAAACTGTACTACCGTAGATTTTACTGAAATATTGACTGGTAAAGGTTTTTAAATGTTTTTATTTGCTCGAATAAGTAGAGTTATGCACACAGCTATGCCTTGGCCCGATATTTTTGTCTGAGAAAAATCCATAATGCGATACCGACAATAACCAGTCCGAAAGAGATCACTTCTGCCTGCGTCGGGTGGAGACCCAGGAAATTCATACGGTTGTTCACCCTGATCTTTTCAATGAAGAACCGTTCTATCCCGTTTAAGATGAGATATAGGCAAAACAAGGCGCCAGCAGGCCTGAGTTTGTCCCTTAGGCCCCATAAGGTCAGGAAAAGAAGGGAACAGGTAATGATCTCGTACAGCGGCGTCGGAAAGACAGGTGCCGGTAACTGAGCACAGTAATTGTCGTCACAGCCTGGGATTGGCACACCGACTTTATTTACATTATGGGGGTAGTTATAGGCAAAAAACCAGTTTGGCAGAAAACCAAGCGCAGGCGGCTTCTGGAAATGGGCGTTATGCAGATTTGGCTCTTCCTGGAAGAACTTCGGATTGGCCATAATGGCATTTTGGAAATCCGGTGGCGCGGCAGCGACGATGTGATTGGTGGAATCGACCTTATACGCCGTATTATAAACACCCCAGTCACCATCTCCGGCAACCTGGCAGCCAATACGCCCGATGGCGTAGGCGATCATCAAAGATGGAGCGATGGCATCAGCCAGGTAGCGAATACCAATCCTATGTTTCCTCGCATAAAGGATAATTGCAATAGTTGCACAGATCAAACCACCATAAAAGGTTAAACCTCCTCCAGAAAAGATATAGGCTGCCGGGTTTTGAAGAAACCCGTCCCAGTTTTCAAAGATGTCGAAGAGTTTGGCACCTGCCAATCCGACGACCAGGGCAATAATGGTTATCTCCCCCACCCGGTCATGCGGCCAAATTCGGACTGTTCTTTCCTCCGGCCTGGCGAGCTGGTGCTTCTTCTTTTCCCAGTACTTTAAAAAAGCAAACAGAGCACCTGTGATTAGGCCGGCGGGCAAGTTGCCCATGGTCGAAAATATATAGGCTTGAGGATCCTGTGTGGCTTCAGAACTCAGAAAAAACAAGGCGATGATCTTATACCCAAGCAAAAAACCGAGTAAGAAATTAAGAATTAAGTCAATTGTGCTTGCTGGCTTTCCTACAATGTGCTTCATTTCTGTAGGATGGAAAAGACCCTGCTTACTTTTTCTTTTTAATTCGTTGGCTAGCAGTGCTGCAGCCACCAGGAAAGAAATCGCTACAAAAAAACCGAAAGAGTTGATGAACCGAAGAAAGCCAATCTTGAAACCAAATGCGTCCTTGAAAAAATAATAAAGGTTTGGATACATAAGCCGTAATGAAGAGCAATGTTAGTTTAAATCGGCGATAAAAAAGCCTCTCTACTGGAGAGAGGCTTTGTATTGCACATTAGAAATTAATTGCAGTACGCCTCAAAAGCACCGATCAGGTTGTGGGCAATCATCTGCGCTGAGCGGCCTTCGATCATGTGCCTTTCAATAAAATGAACCAGCTCGCCATCTTTGAACAAAGCGATCGACGGAGACGATGGAGGATAAGGCAGTAAATGCTGGCGAACTGCCTGCACTCCTTCCGCATCGAAGCCGGCAAACGTTGTCGTCAAATGGTCAGGCTTTTTAGAAGCATTCATAACAGCCATCAAAACGCCTGGGCGAGCGGTGCCCGCCGAACAGCCACATACGGAGTTAATCATAACAAGTGTTGTTCCCTGTTGTTTCAGTTGATCATCTACATCTTCCTTGGTGAGCAATTCCTTAAAACCATTTTCAGTCAGTTCTTCTTTCATTGGTTGTACTATCTCTGCTGGATACATAGTTTCAAAATTTTCCGCAAAGCTACAAAACATTACTTGACGAAACAGCAGTCCCTTTGTACAAACTGTCATGATAAAGTAAGATAAAATGCAGTTCTGGCAGGCCTTTCAGCCGATTTTAGGCAACGGTACAACGTTTGAAGTCAAGGTTCTGTCAATGAAAATTTATTAACCAAAAAACAAATTGAATATGACCTTAGTAAAACTCAATAACAGGCCACTGCAAAAATCTTTTAACAATTTAATGGACGACTTTTTTGCAACCGTTCCGTCTATATTTCGTGACGATTTCGTTACCCCCTCTTTTAGATCTTTCACCCCGGTGAACATAAAGGAAACAGAAAATGATTATGTGTTGGAAGTAGTTGCTCCCGGTTTCCAAAAGGACGACTTCAAGATCAATCTTGATAACAACACGTTAACAATTTCTGCGGATAAGAAAGAGGAGACAGAGAACAACAACGAGAAGTTTATTCGTAAGGAATTTAAACAACAATCGTTCAGCCGCTCTTTTACAATCGATGAAAAGACAGATGCGGAAAACATCTCTGCAAAATATGTTAATGGTGTACTGACGTTAAACCTTGCGAAGAAGCAGGAAGTCAAACCACCGGTTAAAGAGATTTCGATTCAATAACTATAACTTTTTTCTCATAAGCAGTTGGTTTTGGTTTATAACCCCGCTATTCCTAGCGGGGTTCTTTTTT
Organism: Flavisolibacter sp.; assembly: GCA_036518315.1. Classification (GTDB taxonomy): domain Bacteria; phylum Bacteroidota; class Bacteroidia; order Chitinophagales; family Chitinophagaceae; genus Flavisolibacter. Next base: position 5,486 of record DATDNL010000269.1, read on the forward strand.
TTACTAATATTGCAAACCCAAATCCTCATGAAGTTCACTATGAAGAAATTATTTTTGGTCTCTTGGGTTTCTTTCTTGTCTCAAATTGCTCTTTCTCAGGATGGGAACTTTTCTCAGCCAGACACTCTAGTGCATGCGACGCCTGTCACCGTCGATAGTCTGAGAATTATTGATCTGAATCCATACTTCACTCTTCATGTAGACTCAATGTTCAGTTACCAGTTGCAGATTAACAAAAATCCGCAGGATTACTTCTGGTACCTGAAGAATGCTCCTGTTGGCTTGCGAATCAATAAGGAGAACGGCTTAGTTACGTTTAAAGCAGACAAATCCTATTTCCTTTCAGGAAAGCTGAAATATGATGTTAACTACAAGGTGCTTGTCGGAGTTCAAAACCTGGGTAATCCACAAGAGAAAGTGGATACAAATTTCACGATCGTGTTCTATAACACAGAGATTATACCTTCCAGGGTAAAGCCTACCGTAGATGAAAACCTTGTTGTAGAAGAAGGTCAAACGGTAAACTTCAAAGTCGTTTGCGAAGACGGAAGTTTTCCGGTGGAGAAGATTCTCACGCTGACAAGCTTTCCAATTGGCAAATACCAGTCAGTCCAGCAATGTGGCGATGAATTCAATTGGACCATTCCTTACGACCTGGTTAAGGATAGTGACCCTAATAAACAAAAAACACTTACACTCTATTTTATTGGGTCTACCAAATTCCAGGTTCGCGATACTGCTACAGTTAAGCTTACCATAAAAGACGCCTTGAATTATCCTATAGCTGTCGAGGACTACAACCAAACGGTCAAAAACGTTAATCGTTATGTCCTGCAACTGAAATACACTTTTCTTGAGCTGGATAAGAAGCTTAAGCGAACAAAAAACTACAGAACTACCTTCGACCTCACTTCTGCGTCTACTTCTTTAACGGGAACTATTCTTTCTACAAACGATAATACCCTCAAATACGGTAAGATTTTGCCTAGTGTCGGGCTCGCACTGGTACCAATCAAGGAAGCTGCTGTGCCTAACAAAGGTGTAGATCAAAACCAGGCCGCACTCATCCGTTCTTCAATTAAGCGTCTCGAATACATGGTACAGGATAACCAGTTGGTTGGCGAGCGAGACGACGACATAACGAAGAAGAACAACAAGCTGAGAGACGAACTCAAGCAGGTCCAGGTTCAGCTGATTGATGTCCCCCTCGAACTTACCAACAGTCTTTCCGAGGAAGAGCTCGACCGGTATTTCAACAGTCCCAAAGTCAACAAGAAATATCGTCTCAAAACCAGGTAATAAGTTGCGTACTCTCCATAAAGCACAGTTTGTTCCTCGCTAAAATTTGGGTGTCTGCATCTCCGTTGTGCTAATAACTGTTAATATCAGAATTATCTACCTTCTATAAGGATTTCTTATGTATCTCTGGCTAAGTTTTGGCGTCTATATACCAGATAAAACAATCAAACAATGAAACGTTTCAATTTTTTATTGGTGGCAGTTGCATTGGTGCTAACGATTACTGCTGTTAGTTGTACAACGATGGCAGGAACAGAAGATGGTTATTACGATCCCAGAGCTCGAGTCTACCCTAACAGGGTTTACGTTGACGATCCCTATCGTGGAACGGTTGTTCTGCAACAAGACCCTCGTACTGGTAGATATTATGAAGTGACTCCTTACTACGACAACTATTATGGCGGAATGTATGGCGGGGGCGGTGGTTTCTACAGCCGGGGCTATAGAAATCATTCATATGGTTACCCTTCGGGCAGAGCAAACGGAGGTTACTACAATGGAGGCAATACTAACAACCGGCAAAACGATAACAGGTCTTCCGAGGAGTATAAAAAAGACAAGGACGATGCACGAAATAAAGTGCTCGGAAATCACTAATCTCCATGCAACAACTTTTAATCCCGCCAACCGGCGGGATTTTTTATCTTATATAACCAAGTATTTTCAACATACTCTGTGCAGACTGCTCCTTCGCATATAGCCAGTCAACCAGTTTTCCATTCTTATCTCGCTCGATAATAACATGTTTCGGCGAAGGGATAAGACAGTGTTTGATTCCACCATATCCGCTAATCTGGTCCTGGTAGGCACCCGTATGGAAAAAGCCTACATACAGAGGCTCTTCGCCATTAGATTTTGGTAGAAATACTTCATTAATGTGCTCTTCTGAGTCATAGTAATCGTGGCTATCGCAAGTGATCCCTCCCAGCACCACGCGCTGGTACTCCTGGTCCCATTTATTAATGGGAAGCATCAGGAACTTCTCTCCTATTCCCCAGGTATCCGGCAAAGTTGTAATAAACGATGAATCAATCATGTACCAGGTTTCCCTGTCATTCTGGGCCTTTGTACCAATTACACTATAAATATGCGCCATGCTCTCACCCACGGTATAGCTGCCAAACTCAGTGAAGATATTTGGCATTTGAACCTTGTTCCGCTTGCACGCGGCTTTTATATTGCTCACAATCTCGTTGATCATGAACTGGTAATCGTACTCGAATCCAAGCGAGTGTTTTATCGGAAAACCGCCACCAATATTGATAGAATCAAGCTCAGGACAGATCTTCTTTAGCTGGCAATACAAGTTGATGATCTTATTAAGTTCCGACCAATAGTAAATGTCATCCTTGATCCCTTTGTTCAGAAAGATGTGAAGCATTTTCAACTGGAACTTGTCTTCATAACCTTCAATATTGTCGACATAAAACTCGAGGATATCCTTTGCCCTGATTCCTAGTCTGGAAGTATAGAATGGGAATGTGGGCTCTTCCTCCGCCGCTACACGTATGCCCAGCTTGAATGGAACTTTCACAGAACGGCGATAAGCATTCAGCTCTTCTTTATTGTCCAATACCGGAACAACGTTCTTAAAACCGGTATTTAGCAATTGAGCAATTCGTCGGGTATATCCTTTTTGTTTAAAGCCATTGCAGATAATGAAAATATCCTTGTTGATCTTTCTCTTCTCGTATAGTTTCTTGATGATCTCTATATCGTACGCATAAGAAGTCTCCAGGTGAATATCGTGCTGCAAGGCCTCCTGCACGACAAAAGAAAAGTGAGAGCTTTTAGTGCAATAGCAATAATAATATTCACCCTCGTATTTGTGCTTCTTCATGGCTTTGGCAAACATGTCCTTTGCCTTTTGGATCTGCATTCCAATCTTTGGCAAATAGGAAAGCTTTAAAGGTGTTCCATATTTGTCGATCAGA
>DATDNL010000270.1:0-3778 GCA_036518315.1 Flavisolibacter sp.
AAAATATTCAGCCATGAAAAGAATAGCCACCTGTTTGCTTTTAGTTTTCGGCTTTGCCAGTATAATCAACGGTGCTTCTGCACAAAAAAAGAAAGCGAACTTCCAGGACTTTCTTTCGCAGGACTTTAACCTGGTGCCACAACATTCAAAGGATACGCAGTACTTCGAAATGGAATCGAGGATGATGAATTATGCATTAGATGGCACGCGCCTGGGAACGGATGTCTACCACTTGTTCCTGAGGTGTGTTCCTTCTGTTGACGGTTTGAAGGGCGATGAGTATACCTGCCTGAAATTCACGGCAAAGATCAATGGAGCGCCTGAAGTTGAGATTCCTTCCCTGGCAGGTTGGCAGTATTACTTCAGGCTGACGCCCGACGGAAAGGATGAAAAGGGCCAGGTCTTTGGAATCGACCACGCCAGGTTTGAAAACATCAAAGATGCAAACGGAAATGCTATCCCGGTCGGTAACACCTATCATGTCTATAATGCTTTTATTGATTTTCATTCGATGTATGTGTTCTGTGAAAACTCGGGTTCCGGCAATGGTATCCAAAACCTAAAGCGTTTGGGTGACAAGATTGTTCATGCGGCGGCCAATTCGCAGGCGCCTGTGAACCTGGGAAGCCAGGTGGCTGAAGGCTCTTATTTTAAGAACGGGGAGGTGACTCTATTGTTCAAAGGTTTGAGCCGGGAAAATGAAAAGACCTGTGCATTAATCGAGTACGACTCAGGAGAAAGCTCATTCGTTATGAAGATGAAACCCATGTCCAATATGGAAGTAAATACGAAAGGAAGTTCTCATTATTGGGGAGACATTTATAAAGACCTCGCTTCCGGATGGTTTCAGAAAGCAACACTTCATGAGATGGTAGTACATGAAACGAACGTGCCTGGTATGCAGAAAATGAATTCTGTTGTCGAAAGAAATATTAGCATCAGAAATATCAAACAACCGGTTTTATAGTGGTTGGTTTACCATAGCATTGTAGCCTATGATGAATTCGGATCGGACGGGAAAAGCAAATGGCATCACTGCTACGAGCGATGCCATTCGTACTATAAGAGTATCTGAATTAATTCTTCGTTATCTTAAACTCAACCCTCCTGTTTAACTGTCGGTTCTCCGGTGTATCGTTTGGCGCCACTGGCTTTGTTTCGCCATAACCTTGAGAAGTCACACGGGTAGGAGATATGCCCTTCGACAAAATGTATTCCATACAGGAGCGTGCCCTGTTGTCGCTTAGCTTGAAATTGTAATCATCTGAACCGAAGCTATCGGTGTGAGCACTTAGTTCAATCTCCATGGATGGATTTTCATTCAACAACTTAACGACACGGTCCAGTTCGACATTAGACTCAGGGCGCAGATCCCATTTATCGAAGTCAAAGAATACATTGTTCAACCTGAATACCTGTCCGATTTCAATAGGTACGAGATAAAGGTCTTTATGAATGACGAGGTTTCCTGCTTTGACCAATGAGTCTAAATTGAGATTCTCGGAGATGGCAAAGAATTTGTCTGCTGATGCACGGATCAGGTAGTTCTTATCGTAGGGGAGGACGATCTTGAATGAACCGTCATCCGGATTTGACACACCATTCCCGGCTTCAGTTCCATCAGGTAGTGTTTCATAGATCAGGGAAGCACTGAGCGGTTTGTTCGTTTTCTTGTTATACACATTCCCATCAACTATAACTACAGGGTTTGGTTTTTCCTTTTCCAACAATTTCACCCGTACGATATCGCTCTCTCCAAAGCCAGTACTATCGGCACTTGTGAGATAGGCATACTCACCGCCTGCATCCATTGTGAAGAACGCATCCCAGTCGGGAGTGTTGATAGGAGCGCCGAGATTAACAGGATCGGACCATTTCTGCCAGCTATCATCCAAACGTTTTGCCATCCAGATATCATTATCGCCCAAACCTCCGGGGCGATCACTGCTAAAGTAAAGTGTCACTCCGTCGGCAGCCAGGTAGGGTGTCATCTCATTGTTCTTCGGAAGATTGATCTTCTTGCCAAGACTTTTTGGTTCGGACCATGAACTGTCCGGCAGCAAGAAAGAAACGTAGATATCATTGTTGTAGCCGCCTTTCTCCTCGGTCATATAAAGCAACAACGTCTTGCCATCGTGGGCCATGGTGGCGCCGTTCTGTTTTCCCCGGTCGTACTTCTGGTAGTTCCTGATCATAAGCGCCTGGGGCTTGCTCCACCGGCCATTCGGTTTCCTGTACGTTAAGCTCACGCCATTACCGGCATAGTCGCCGTCTATGAAAGCATTCCTGATGAGGAGACGGTTTTTATCGGGAGAGATCCAAAATACCGCGTTATAGAAATAAGTGTTTAGGGGATAGCCCATATGCATGGCGGGACCCCAGTTACCAAAACTGTCGCGTACAGAACACCAAATATCCTGCGAGTTGGGTATGGAGTTATATTTCGTGTTCATCGGATCATTCTCAACGATAAAGAACAGGAGGTTGCCATCAGCAGAAACAGTGGGACGCAACTCAGGAAGTTTCGTATTAATATTCGGTCCGAGGTTTTCAACCTTAACTATGGTAGAAGCTTTGATGATGTTTTCTTTTTGAGCGATCAACTTCGCGGTGTCTGCGGGAAGCTGCGCATGAACCTGTAACAAGCAGAAAGATAGAAGCAGAAGTGAGGTTTCTTTTTTCAAGGGATCGGATTTGGCAGTTAAAGTAATAGAAATCTACGAGACGCAATAGTCTCATCGTCTAAGAAAAAAACCCTGCGTGAAGCGCAAGGTTTTGATTTAAGAAATCTTACGAAGTAAGAGTACCCGTAAAATATGGTCACAAGAAAATCGGGTTCGTATTTATCCCACCGTCACCGTAGCAAAAGTGCCGTTCCTTTCTCTGTGTATGTCTTGCCATCTACGCCGAGCGCCTGGGCTTCCCAAACCACTACACCGCTCGACTGGGGTTTGCCATTCACCCTTCCGTCCCAGCCGTCCCATTTCGTCTTTGTTTCGAACAACAGTTGTCCCCAACGATTGTAGACTCTGAAAAACTCGAGTTCCTTTACCCCCATCAACGTGGGCCTTAGCAACTCGTTGCGACCATCACCATTCGGCGAAAATGCTGTGGGTACATACATCTCAACCGCTTTGATAATCTTCACATCCTGTGTATCGATGGTCACGCAACCGGAATTTGTTTTGATCTCCACCAAATAGTTTTGTTCGTTTGCTCCTTTGAAAACCGGGGAGGTGGTTGCCGGGTTATCGAGATTGGTACCGGGCTTCCACGAAATGGTTGACCCGAAGGTTCGGCCACTCAAACGGTAAGGATAATTCGCAACCGCATATTCTACCGGGTAAGTGATTCCGGGTCTTGCTTTATCTATCAATATCGATTGCTTTTGGGTATTGACGACACATCCCTCAGCACTTAACACAATGGCATAATAAGACCCTGATTGGGTAATCTTAAGTCGATCGCTCGCGGCTCCGGGTATTCGAACATTATCCTTGAACCATTGGATGCTGTCGGATGGATCTGTTACAAGAACGGCACTGTCACCAAAGCCAGCACAAAATGCATCCTTACCGAGTAGGGTCATATTATTGCTGACACTCGACGCCGTTATAACAACCGTATCAGTTGTTCGACAGCCACCTCCGAGGCTCCTTGACACGAGAGTATATTTCGTGGTCCTTTCCGGTGTGGCCAAAGGGTTCGATATGGTGGCATCCGACAATCCGGCGGCCGGGCTCCAACTATAAACAAAACCTTGTTTAGGGATGGTGCC
>DATDNL010000271.1:0-6896 GCA_036518315.1 Flavisolibacter sp.
CCTGTAGTTCGTTAGCCAGTTCATCGCTTGATAAGATCCTGCCGGCCGAACCTTGCCCATTCATAAGGCGGTCAGTGATGGTCTTGATGTTACTGGTAATATCGAGGAGGTTTTTATTGTTCCGCTGCAAGGTGGCCATCATTTCGTCGGTGCTGAGGCCATTATCAGTGACAAGAAGTGCATTCTCAGGGACACCCGGTTGGGTGGGGGTACCACCGAAGATGACAACAATCTTATTTCCTATTAGTCCTTCGGAGCTGATCTTCGCTTTTGAATCCCTCTTTATGTATTGCATCGTACTCGTTTGAACACTCATGATCACTTCTACCATGGCATCGGGAGTGAACGAGATCTTTTTGATGGTGCCCACTTTCACTCCTGAAAACCAAACATTGTTGCCTGGTTGAAGCCCATTTACATCTTTGAATATGGCCCTGACTGTTGATTTCTGTTCGAATGTTTTCTTTTGTCCGCCGAGTGTGAGCACGGCAGCGACGAAAATAACGATGCCAAGGGCGACAAAGATTCCAACCGTTATCATTCTTTTATTACTGTCTGTTTTCATTATTGCTCTATAAAATTGTAGTCGTAAAAACTTTTGATTCGTTCGTCATTTGATGCAAATACTTCCTCGAAGGTTCCCTGCTTCACGAAGGTTCCATCCAGTAGCATTGCTACACGGTCGCCTGTTGATTTCGCACAGGTGAGATCGTGGGTGATAATGATGGAACTGGTATGATAGCGATGCTGAACCTCATTGATCAGGTTATTGATGTCGATAGATGTGATTGGGTCGAGACCGGCGGTTGGCTCGTCGTACAGCATAATTTCGGGACGAAGGATGAGGGTTCGCGCGATCCCGATTCTCTTCCTTTGGCCGCCTGAAAGTTCAGACGGCATCTGGTTGATTGTTTGCGCAAGACCAACAGCGTCGATCACTTCGTCCACTGCCTTGTCGATCTCAGATCGTCTGATATTCTTGTGGTTTTGTACCAACGGGAATTCGAGGTTTTCCCTTACCGTCATGCTGTCGTACAAGGCACTACTTTGGAAGGAAAAACCAAGCTTTAACCGGAGCTCCCTTATTTCTTCCCGGGATAACTCCTGCAGATTTTTGCCTAGGACCAGGACGGTGCCTTCATCTGGTTTCAACAAGCCCGCAATGATTTTTATGAGGACCGATTTACCCGTGCCTGATCGGCCAAGTACAACGACATTTTCCCTCCTGTACACATCGAGGTCCACCCCTTTGAGCACGTGATTCTCTCCAAAGGATTTATATAGGCCTTTGATGGTAATCACTTTTTCTTCCGTTGCTATGTTGTCGGCGATGTGCATTAGGTTCCTGTTCTTAAGAAATTAGTGATCTGAACGATGATGACCTCTTCTATAAAAATCAAAAACATAGAGGTTACTACCGCGGAATTGGCTGCCTGGCCCACCCCTGTCGTACCGTTGCCGGCATTGAAACCCTTGTAAGATCCGACAATCCCTATCGTGAACCCGTAAACCACCGCTTTCACAATAGAAGCCCAATAGTCAAGAAAATTGATACTTGAAAAGGCGCTTTCGAAGAAACTGGCAAAACTGGTTTGTTCGTTTGCATGAATGTCCATGTATGATCCCATCAATCCCACAAAGGCAGTGTAGAACATTAGCAACGGTAACATACAGGTTGTGGCCATAACCCTTGTCACCACAAGATATTTGTAGGGATTAATTGCCGACACCTCCATTGCGTCAATTTGCTCCGTCACTTTCATTGACCCGAGTTCGGCTCCTATATTCGAGCCTACCCGCCCTGCACAGATCAGAGCCGTGACCAATGGTGCCAGGGCCCTAAGAATAGCGATGGAAACAAGTGAGGGAAGCCAGGAGGTGGCACCGAAGCTGGCAAGCGATGGACGAGACTGCTTGGTAAAGACGAGGCCGGTGATGAAACCCGTAATGGATATCAGGGCGAGGGATTTATAGCCGATGTAATAACATTGGCGAACAAACTCTTTAAAGTGAAATGGTGGAACAAATGCCTCCTTAAAAAAGCGCATCACAAAGGCGAAAGCATCGTAAATCTGTATAAAGAATCCTGTAAATTTTCCCGTTCTGGAGCCCACATCCTGGTTTCCGTTCATCAAATGCCTGGTTTGCTGTACTTGCTACAACTTTTACACCACGGTGAATGGAAGAGCTTGCCAGGAATTGCCCGGTTCGGTTATCGGCTCGCCCGCACGATAAAATATATGTTCGCCATCACATACAGGAGCAACACTATTTGTGCGGTGAGCATGTCAAATCTTTTTGCTTTTTCCATTTCGTTCTTTTTCACAAGAATCAGCGAATAAGCGGTGGCAGCAACAATAATAAGGATACAGGACAGGGTTAAGCCATGCAGTGTATCCACAAGGGTAAACGATGTTGACTCAGGCAAGGAGGAGTCAATAATGTATTTATTACCGATAACCGCGAACAAAGCTCCGACACTCAAACTGAACCGCGAGTCCATACCATCGGAGTGGATGTAGAAGCAGACATAGGCAATGAGAAAAGCGATGTACATGCCAAGGAACATTTTCCAGAACAATCCACTTGCGCTGCGGACAATACTTAAACGGAGCCGAAACGCGCTGTACACGGTGCGCGGTTTGGCGAGGCTTTCATCCCCAAACCCTGTTTCATAAATGCGGTTGCCCGCTGATAATATACAACTGTCAATGGTCCATCCGCGCAAAGTGAAACGAGGATCGAAATGCTGGCCCACAGTATCCGGAACAAATATTAGCGATTTGGAATCGAACTGCGAGTTCTCGATAGAGAACCGAAGTGTCTGCCTGTCGAATGGAAAGTTTTCAATACGCCAGGTATCTTTCATTACGCATTGCAGCTTCATCTGCATATAGACCTGATCGCCGGAGGTGTCAATTGTGGAGAAGGATTTCTCGACTGTTTTAGCCATTGGAATCTCCAGGTTCTTATCGAAGTCGAACTTTTTGTTTTTATACTTTAGCCATAACCATAACTGGACTGCATATTCCTTTTGTTTGAAATCTATATCGTGAACACTGGTGACATACACACCCACCTTCACCGTGTCGGGCTTGGGTTTTTGGGCAAGAGAAGCAAAATAGAAAAGCAGGAGTGAAAGTGTTAGCGTGATTTTGAGGGTTTTCATAGCATGGATATTAGAAGGGCTTTGACAGTTGAAAAGCATCTACTCGCCAACCACTACAGCCAGTTTGGTATTGTCTGCATTTGTAGCTAAACGGGTGATTGACTTTAGCTTTGGTATTTGGCCGGTCATTGTTACCGGCTTCCATTTTTTGTCTTTGAATTCTATAAAGGGATCGACTTTATGATAGAAGATCTGTTTGCCGTCACTCATTAATATGGTATTATTCTGCAACCAGGTGAGTTGGTCTTTTCCTTTAACGGTGTAAATGATATTGCTTACCGCTGCGGTGGAAAGATCATATTTCTTTAGTACGGAAAGTGTGTCGGAGATCTTTTGAACGAAGCTCATGGCGTTTTGTCCAGGGATCTTATTCAACCCACGACCGACGTTTTCGGCAATCACGGTATCCATGTCGTTTGCGAGCTGGTAGTAGTGTAAAGAAAAGTTAACGCTGTCATCGAGAACAAATAGGAAGACTGAATTCTCCGAGGCCCAGGCATGGTAGCCTATTTTCAGATGATTTATCAAGACTTTCGGCTTGCCGCCTTCGATTGGGTACTTAACCAAATCCTGGTCGCCGTTCCGTCTTTGCAGTATACAGGAGATGAATTGACCGTCGGGTGTCACAGTGGGGGAAAATTCCCTGTCGGGAGTGGCAGCAAAGCGAGTGGTTTGTTTTGTTTGGTAATTATAAATCTTGATATCGCTGCTGTCTATTGGTCCGGTGTCGTTCGAAGAGGCATAGTAGATCAACGGCTGAGATGGATGAAAAGACGGTTGGTTATCGTAGCCTTTGTGGTTCGTAATGTTGATTCCGTTGGAAAGTACCACCTGGCCTTTGTTGATCTTCATATCGAACAGGTAGATCTCGGTACCGTTCTGGGCAGAAGAATACAAAAAGGAAAGGAACACCATCAAGAAAGATCCTATTCTTTTCATAGTTACTGGATTGTGCGGCCAAAATACTATTTAAAACGCGAGGTTCATACATCTTGCGTATAATTCTTGCTATTATATGCGGGAACAAAGGAGCAAGTTTTTCTAACTTTATCTAGCACAAACAAGGCAGGATATGGAATATGTCGATTATTACAAAATATTAGGATTAGATAAGGGAGCCTCTTCGGAGGACATCAAGAAGGCTTATCGTAAACTGGCGAGAAAATACCACCCGGATGTAAACCCCAACAACAAGGAAGCCCATAAAAGGTTCCAGGAGATCAATGAAGCAAATGAGGTACTAAGCGACCCTGAGAAGCGGAAGAAGTATGATCAGTACGGCAAAGACTGGAAGCACGCCGAGGAGTTTGAAAAAGCAAAGCAGCACCAGCAAAGACAAAGAAGCTACAGTGGTGGCGGCGGAGAAGAATATTTCGCCGGAGGCGGAGAAGGTAATTTCTCGGACTTCTTCGAATCGTTATTTGGAGGAATGGGAGGAAGGAGTGGCAGGAGGGAAACCAAATTCAGGGGGCAGGATTTCCAGGCGGAATTGCATTTGAACTTAAGGGAAGCCTTTACCACGCACCAAAGAACGATCACGTTAGATGGAAAGAATATCAGGATCACTATCCCTGCTGGAGTAGAGGACGGGCAGAAGATACGATTGAAGGGACACGGTGCTCCCGGTGTTAATGGAGGGCCCAGCGGTGACCTCTATATAACATTTGTAATACAGGACGATCCTCAATTCAAGCGTCTCGGTAACGATTTGTATACTACTGCTGAAATTGATTTATATACCGCTGTGTTGGGAGGTGAAACAACTGTGGATACGTTGTCGGGCAAACTAAAATTAAAAGTACCGCCGGGCACTCAGAATGAAACTAGAACGAGGGTGAAGGGGAAAGGCTTTCCCGTTTACAAAAAGGAAGGTGAGTCTGGAGACCTTTACATTACCTACAAGGTGAAGATACCAACTAACCTTTCTGAGAAGGAGAAACAATTATTTACTGAACTTTCAAAACTTAGATGATATGGAAGAGCAATTGGTACCGGCGCAGGAGTTTTGTAGTCATTACCAGGTGGAAATGAATTTCATTTACTCGCTGCGTGACTATGGTTTGATAGATGTCGTTTCAAGTGAAGGGAATGATTATCTCACAGTGGATAAGCTAAACGAACTGGAAAAAATTATTCGCCTTCATTACGACCTCGAGGTGAATGTAGAAGGCATCGACGTGATCCTGCACCTGTTAAAGCAACTCGATGATGCGGAACAGCGATTAAATGAACTCAAAAACCAGCTTAAGATCTATAGTCTATAGTCTTTCGAACCTTGCCTGGAAGAAACGAAGGTATTTTGGCTCGTACACCATTTTCAGGCCTCTAATCTTTTTCCGGCGCTCATACACTCGTGCTGCTGATTCAGCAATGACGTCCATATGTGCCTGCGTGTATACCCGTCGAGGTATGGTAAAGCGGACCAATTCGAGCTTGGGATAATAGTTTTCACCGTTCTTCTTCCGGCCGGCTGAAACTACTCCTCTTTCCATAGTCCTTACCCCCGAATCCAAATAAATCTCTGCTGCGAGAGTTTGGGCTGGAAACTCATCTTGTGGTATATGGGGAAGGAATTTCTTCGCGTCGACAAATATCCCATGTCCGCCTATGGGCTTCACAATGGGAACATCATAGCTCATCATCTTCTCGCCGAGATAAATGACCTGGCCGACGCGCGCACGTATATGATCATCGCAGATGGATTCTTGAATACCGATGGCCATCGCTTCCATGTCACGGCCGGCCAAGCCGCCATAGGTGTGCAAACCTTCGTATACGACAACGAGGTTGCGGGCTTCTTCAAAAATCTCCCAGTCATTGATGGCAAGGAAGCCACCAATATTTACAAGGGCATCTTTTTTTGCCGACATGGTTGCACCATCAGTATAAGAACAAATCTCCTTTATAATGTCTGCAATGCTCTTCTTCTCATATCCTTTTTCCCGCAACTTTATGAAGTAGGCATTCTCGGCCACACGTGTCATGTCGTGGATGACACGGATTTTATGTTTTTTAGTTAGTGCTCGCAATTCCTTTAGATTCTGAATGCTGATGGGTTGACCGCCGGCCATGTTCACTGATGTCGCAATACTTACGTACGGAATCTTCTCAGCTCCATGTTTCTTGATCAGGGCTTCGAGTTTGTCCAGATCTACATTGCCTTTGAAGGGATGTTCGTTTTCAGGATCATGGGCTTCATCAATGATGATGTCTTCAAACTTCCCACCTGCGAGTTCCTGGTGCAAACGTGTGGTGGTGAAGTACATATTACCCGGAATGATGTCACCTTTCTTGATGAGAATTTTGGAGATGATATTTTCAGCACCCCTTCCCTGGTGGGTAGGTACTATATGTTTATAGCCGTAAACCCTTTGAATGGTTTCTTCCAAATGATAAAAGTTACGGCTGCCTGCATAGGCTTCGTCACCCATCATCATCCCCGACCATTGACGGTCGCTCATGGCTGACGTACCGCTGTCGGTAAGAAGATCGATATAGACGTCTTCCGACTTGAGAAGGAAAGTGTTGTATCCCGCCTCGTGCAGGACCCTTTTCCTTTGAGAAGGGGTGGTCATTTTCAGCAGTTCCACCATTTTTATTTTGTAGGGCTCTGCCCAACTGGTCTTGATTGGCTTGCTCATGAATTGATTCGTTTTAATAGATTTTAGGATTCTCTGTCCTGGCTTTCGTGGCTTGTGGTTTGGTGGGTGCTTGTTGTGGTGCAGAA
>DATDNL010000272.1:0-5729 GCA_036518315.1 Flavisolibacter sp.
CCCGAAGAAAAGGCACAGGAAATCTCTACTTTTGCAGAGTTTGTTATGAAGCAATATGAAGAGCATCAGATCTCCCATAGCATTCAGATAATGACGGCCGGGAGTTTGACATATGATTTTCTTAACGAGGAAGAAGATCTATATACGGAAGCCGACCTGAAAGAAGTATACAATGCAAAAAAGTGACATTGTACTAATCACCTTTCCTTTTTCTGATTTAAGCGGCAGCAAACTTCGACCAGCAGTGGTTTTGGTGAGTACATCATCTGATATTACTGTTTCATTTATAACTACACAAATAGGTTGGCGCGAAACAAATGATGTGTTACTTCAACCAAACGAAATTAATGGTCTTCGCAAGACTTCGCTGGTACGTACCTGCAAGATTGCTACCCTTGATAAGAGTCTTGCAAGAGGATTACTGGGCCGCCTTAGTTCAAATGAAACAGTGGAATTGAATGCAAAACTCAAAGCTTTATTACAGTTGCCGTGACAAATGCATCGCAGTGAACATCGTCTTGTAGAAGGCATCTATAACGATACACTTCGGTTTACTGACAATTATTTGTAGGACGGCTATACCGGATATTATACGAAGTGGTGAAGTTTTCGAGATCAGTGAATCAAAGTCTTTCGAAAAGATCTAGTTTGTTCTTTCTGGCGGTCTCCTTTGCAACCTCATACCCCGCATCCGCATGCCTGATCACTCCTATCCCCGGATCGTTTCTCAATACTCTTTTCAACCTTGCTTCAGCGTCGTCCGTACCATCAGCAACAATCACCATACCCGCATGAATACTATATCCCATGCCTACTCCTCCACCGTGATGAAGACTTACCCAGCTCGCACCACCCGCCGTATTCACCAATGCATTCAGTATCGGCCAGTCAGCAACGGCATCGCTCCCGTCCAGCATTCCTTCGGTCTCCCTGTTAGGAGATGCCACTGAACCTGTATCGAGGTGATCGCGACCAATTACAATTGGCGCTTTTACTTTGCCGGTTCTTACCAGTTCATTGAATGCAAGTCCGGCCTTTTCACGTTCCCCCTGTCCCAGCCAACATATTCGTGCCGGCAGTCCCTGGAAAGCGATCTTTTCTTTGGCCAACGCTAACCACCTTTGAAGCGACTTGTTTTCCGGGAACATGCTTCCAATTACTTCGTCTGTCACCGCAATATCGTTCGCATCGCCGCTCAGGGCAGCCCAGCGGAAGGGACCCTTTCCCTCGCAAAATAATGGACGTATATAAGCAGGTACAAAACCCGGGAAGTCAAATGGTGAATGATGACTGGCGAAGGGTGTGTTATGGTCTTTTATATATTCTTCTGCTCTTGCACGAATATTGTTGCCGTAATCGAATGTTATGGCACCCTTGTCCATTACTTGCAGCATCAAATCGACATGCCTGTACATCGAACGGTAGGCATACTCTGTGTACTGCTGCGGATTCTTCTCTCTTAAAACTTTTGCTTGTTCGTACGAAATCTCGTGCGGCCAGTAACTAATTGGATCGTGTGCAGAAGTTTGATCGGTTAGCGTATCAGGAACAACACCGCGTTCGATCAATCGCTCTAACAAATGAACCGCATTGCATAACACACCTATGCTCTTCCCCACACCTTCCGCCTTATACCTTAAACCTCTGTCTATCGCTTCATCAATATCAACATATTTTTCATCGAGATATCTTGTTGCAATACGCTTATCAATTCTCCATTCCTCAACCTCTGCAATCAAAGCAACACCTTCATTCATGGTAATCGCCAACGGTTGCGCGCCACCCATTCCTCCAAGTCCCGCGGTCACGTTCAATGTGCCTTTCAGACTTCCACCAAAGTTCTTATCGGCTAATGCAGCATAGGTTTCATAAGTTCCCTGCACGATCCCCTGCGATCCAATGTAGATCCAGCTTCCCGCCGTCATCTGTCCATACATCATCAATCCCTTTTTCTCCAGCTCGTCAAAATGCTCCCAGTTCGCCCAGTTAGGCACCAGTTGCGAGTTGGATATCAATACACGTGGAGCATCTTTATGAGTTTTCAAAATGCCGACTGGCTTACCGCTTTGGATCAACAATGATTCGTCATTCTCCAACACTTTCAGAGCCTTCATGATATTGTCCAACGCCTCAAAGTTCCTTGCGGCCTTTCCTCTCCCTCCATAAACAATTAGGTCCTCAGGCCGCTCAGCAACCTCCGGGTTTAAATTGTTCAACAACATTCTTAGCGCGGCTTCCTGTATCCATCCCTTGCATCGCAGTTCTGTACCAGTCGGTGTTTTGTATTTTACCGGGTCATATTTGGTAAAAGAAGTAGTCATAGCAATCGTATTTAATCACGAATTTATCAAAACCCGGATGTTATCGGGCAATTCACCGGCGAACCGTTTTAAATCAGGACAATCCATATAGATGAAATTTTTACATACCGAGAGAGTATACCAAAGAAAAATTATAAACGAGCTAATAGGAAAGCAATAAGAAACTAATAGGATGGTAATAGGATACGATAAGGATAGTAATAGATTGCCACGACCACACTCCGACCAAAGTCCGACCATCCTTCGACTAACCTTTGACTATTTCTTATTGAAAAGGGATTTAAAGCGGGCGATAAAGCAACCAACGTGGATTTGAAAAAATCAAAAAACTAAAAGCGCTGCCTGGAAATTATCGGCTGCAAAATAGAAATTGCTTTTTATAAATCCAATACATTTGCCGCTAACCATCAAACCAAAGAATGGACGTTAAGAACAATATATTGGAAACCATTGGTAACACTCCTTTGGTACGACTGAATAAGATCACCAAAGATTTCCCTTGCGACGTCTTTGCAAAGGTGGAATATTTTAATCCTGGCAATTCCATCAAAGATCGCATGGCTGTGAAAATGCTGGAAGTGGCTGAGGCCGAAGGGAAATTAAAACCAGGTGGAACAATCATCGAATGCACTTCAGGCAATACGGGCATGGGACTGGCAATGGCGGCTGTCGTTAAGGGCTACAAGTGCATATTTACCACTACAGATAAACAGTCACAATCGAAAGCGGATATTCTAAGAGCCTTGGGCGCCGAGGTCATCATCTGCCCTACAAACGTCGAACCTGAAGATCCAAGAAGTTATTATTCCATCGCAGCCCGACTCGAGAAAGAAATTCCTAATTCCTTTCTCATGAACCAATATGATAACCTCGCAAACCGTCTCGCACATTATGAAAGCACGGGTCCGGAGATCTGGAGACAAACGGATGGAAAGATTACACACCTCGTTGTGACGGCTGGAACGGGTGGTACAGTTACCGGCACCGCGCAATTCCTGAAAGAGAAAAATCCTAATATACAAGTTTGGGCCATTGATGTATACGGATCTCTCCTTACGAAGTACTTCCGCACCGGCGAAGTAGACATGAAGGAAGTACATCCCTACGTGTCAGAGGGATTTGGCGAAGATTTCGTTCCTGCTAACTATGACATGTCCGTCATTGATCACTTTGAACAAGTCACCGACAAAGATGGCGCCGTTATGACGAGGCGCCTTGCAAAGGAAGAAGCACTATTCTGTGGCTATAGCGCAGGGAGTTGTATCCAGGGCTTACTACAACTCAAAGACAGGCTAAAGAAAGGCGATCTTGTTGTGGTCATTCTTCACGACCACGGCAGCCGTTATGTGGCTAAAGTATACAACGACCAATGGATGGCAGAACGCGGCTTCTTTGACGTAAAAACCTTCAAGGACGTTGTTAACGCACGTGGCAAGCAAAAACTCATTGCCGTGGAGCCGACGCAATCAGTATCAGACGCTGTTGAATTAATGAAGACCTACGACATTGAACACATTCCCGTGATCTCACCCGCGGGCGAGTTAATCGGTTCAATCAGTGAAAACGGGTTGTTTCAAAAACTCTTTAGCAATCCTGATCTTAAAACAGAAAAGATTGAACACGTGATGGAGAAGGCTATCCCTGTGGTTGGATACGATACACCCATCGAAAAGCTAGGCTCCCTGATTAATAAAGAAAACGGCGCCGTTCTCGCAAAAGATGAAGGCGGTAATTATCAAATCATCACCAAGTACGACATTATTCAGGCGCTCGCCTGATTCATAATTTACGAGTCTGCCAGCACAGTCAAAACGCAAAAAAACGCACTATATGGAGTATTACATCCATTCTTGATACGAATTTTTCGTAAGTCTACGATAAATGTATTAATGACGGTAACCCTGTACGGCTGCAGGTTTGCTTCGAATAAATCGTAAACATTTCAATACTGAAATAGCTACTTGCGGCTTTTTGCGTTCGTAATTTCCCGCTCCTTTCCCCGTTGTTTTTCGAAACATATATACGCTTCTTTCCGATTTCGGTGGTAATTACCATACCGTTAAAAAAGGGTGAAACTGCAATTGCACAGGCTGTCAGGAGCTATTAGTTTTGTGTCAGAAGTTGATTGATAAGAAATCAAATATCCAGGCGAAAACCAAAATCCAAAATCCAATCCGATCCGGTATCCAAAAGAAAACCAAACCGTCCAGTAAGAGTTTAAATCCTGATCCTTTAGAAAACCAAGAATAGAATCCAATATCGATCAACTTCTTCCTTTTTAGGAAAGTCGCTGTGAAAAACCAAATCCGGAAATCCTAAGAAAGCCCGTTTAATAATCCTAGTCCCAGAAAAACCGTCCAGTCCTCTGAAACCTATCCGTTCGATTGAAAGAAGACTGTTAAGCTATCACCATCCTCCAATCCGATGAAAACATGGAAGGATTCCTCTTGCCTCCTGCTGTTTCTGTAAAGAATAGCAGGGGGTGGGTGATAGAGATGAAAAATTTATCTTTATCCCCCAATTTAAACCTCTCTCCCCTCCCAGGGAGTTTTTATTTATACCATCTCCCGTGGCCCATCGCCAATTTCCTAATCCACCAATACTGTTAGAATCCTGTCCGATGGTCTTATGTCATAGCCAGGATAACCCGGTTTTCACTATTTTGCGGCGATGCCTTTCTTCGTTGACCAAATAGGGCGCAATATTCATTTGGCGAAACCACCTGTGCGCATCGTTTCAGTAGTTCCCTCTCAAACTGAACTTCTCGCCGATCTTGGATTGGAGAATCAGGTTGTAGGTATTACCAAATTCTGCGTGCATCCAGGTAATTGGCTCCGAACCAAAACCATTGTAGGCGGTACCAAACAAGTACATCTCGATAAGGTAAAAGATCTTCAACCCGATCTTATCATTGCCAACAAGGAAGAAAATGTTCGTGAACAAATAGAAGAACTCGCAAAAGAATTCCCCGTCTGGGTCAGCGATGTAAATAACCTGGATGATGCCTTGAAAATGATCAACTCCATCGGCAAAATCGTTGACAAAGAATCAACAGCCATAGCCATGAGTGATGAAATCAAGTACGGCTTCTCCCTACAAACTACAAACTTCAAACTACAAACTGCTTACCTCATCTGGAAAGATCCTTACATGACCGTTGGCGGCGATACTTTCATCAATAACATGATGTCCTTTTGTGGATTCAACAACACCTTTGACAGTCAAACGAGATACCCTGTAGTGACAGAAGAAGACCTACGAAACTGCGAATTAATACTGCTTTCGACAGAGCCCTACCCTTTCAAAGAAAAAGATCGAACGGAATTGCAACGATTACTACCCAATTCCAAAATTGTCATTGTGGACGGAGAGATGTTTAGCTGGTACGGCAGCCGGTTACTAAAAGCT
>DATDNL010000273.1:0-5016 GCA_036518315.1 Flavisolibacter sp.
CCGGTGGGTTCAGAAAAACATTCGCGGAAGAGTTTACACTAGCGCAATAGGTCTTGGGCTAACGATTCCAGCACTGTTGTTGATCGGGTTTGGGCATTCGCTTTTCAATGTAGTGGCAGCGGCCTTTTGTTTTGGCTTTGGTTACGGCATCTTTGATGCTAACAACATGCCCATACTTTGCCAGCTGGTATCGCCAAAACATAGAGCGACAGGGTACGGTCTGATGAATATGGCAGGAGTATTTGCAGGGGCGTTCATTACTGATATACTTGGCAGATCCACTGACGCAGGTAATCTCGGTAGAAGCTTCGCGATGTTAAGTGGAATCGTGCTGGTTGCCTTACTGGTGCAACTGTACTTTTTGCGTCCAAAGCAACCCGATAAAACTGCTGAATTATGAAATGTTTCGTTCACGTGTCAAAGGATGTTCAATGAAAAATAGTATAGTAATATTTGTCCTACTATTTTGTAATCTTCATTTGTTTTCGCAGCAAAGAGTACCAGTCTTTATTTCGGGTAACGATGGCTATAAGACCTTTCGTATACCGGCAATTATTTCTTCTCCGAATGGAGACTTGCTGGCTTTTTGTGAAGGCCGCGTAAATGGCGCGGGCGATTTTGGGCATGTGAACATCGTGATGAAACGCAGTAGCGATAACGGGAAAAGTTGGGGTACTTTACAAGTCATTGCGGAAAATGGTGCTCTCCAGGCGGGGAATGCCGCACCCGTAGTCGATTTAACTGATCCTGCTTATCCGAAGGGAAGAATTTTCCTGTTCTACAACACTGGGAACAACCAGGAAAGCGAAGTGAGAAAAGGAAATGGCCTTCGAGAAGTTTGGTATAAAACTTCCACAGACAATGGGCAGACATGGAGTGAAGCAGTGAATATTACCACCCAGGTACATCGGCCAAAGCAGCCACAGGTGAATGCATCCTATAATTTTTCCGAAGATTGGAGAGGCTACGCCAATACACCGGGGCACGCGATGCAATTCCAAAGCGGGATACACAAGGGTAGAATCTTCGTGGCCGCCAACCATTCGGCAGGAGCACCGCAAAAGCAATTTACCGATTACGAGGCCCATGGCTTTTATACGGACGACCATGGAAAGAGTTTTCATATCGGAGCAACAGTCGATGTTCCGGGCAGTAACGAATCGATGGCAACTGAATTAAGTGCAGGTAAATTGATGATGAACAGCCGCAACCAAAAAGGTGACATCCGGGCGCGGATTGTTTCCATTAGCAGCGATGGGGGGGCTACGTGGGATACGAGTTATTTTGATCAGACCTTGATTGACCCGGTTAACCAGGGTAGTATTCTAACAATTGGTAAAAAGCACGGGAAGAATGTAATTGCTTTTTGTAATGCTGCCGATGCCAATCGAAGAGATAACCTAACGCTCCGTATCAGTTATGATGATGGGAAAACATGGACCAAATCTTTCGTGGTGGATAAAAGTGAAGGCAACACCAAAGGTGATTTTACGGCCTACTCTGATTTAGTAAAAATGGGCAAAAGCAAGATTGGTATCCTATACGAAAGAAATGGCTACAAGGAAATTGTTTTTTCCGTTTTGAAGTGGAAATAAGATTTAAGCTTCCGCAAAAGTTTCTTTAAAATGAGTTACACAAATCAAGACTTAATTGCTCTTAAAGATTTTTATGCCAATCAATTGTTGGACAACACTGTTCCGTTCTGGTTCCCGCGTTCCTTTGATAAAGAATATGGTGGGTTTCTTTTGATGCGGGATGCAGACGGTTCGTTGATCGATGATGACAAAGCGGTTTGGATACAGGGCAGAGCGACATGGTTATTGTCAACTTTATATAACACTGTGGAAAAAAAAGAAGAGTGGTTGGAAGGCGCAAAGCTCGGCTATGAATTTTTGAACAGGCATTGCTTCGATCAGGATGGACAGATGTTCTTTCATGTAACGAGGGACGGTAGACCTATCCGTAAGCGAAGGTATTTCTTCTCTGAGACGTTTTATGTCATCGCTGCTGCGGCCTATTCGAAAGCAAGTGGAGACAAGCAGGCAGCTGACAATGCGAGAAGAGTTTTTAGTCAATGCCTTTCTTACGCAAGCGGAGAAAGAAAGTTGTTGCCGAAATTTTCCGATACCCGTCCTGCCAAAGGCATCGGAGTTTCGATAATTATGACGAATACTGCGCAGCAATTAAGGGAAACCATTGGTGACAATTGTTGGAACGAATGGATCACAAGATGGATCGGCGAAGTTGAAAGAGATTTTGTCAAGGATGACATTCGATGCGTGATGGAGCAGGTGGCGCCCGACGGGTCAATCATTGATCATATAGATGGGCGAACGCTCAATCCCGGCCATGCGATTGAAGGCGCGTGGTTCATATTACACGAGGCAAAAAATCGCAATAACGATCCTCATCTCATTGAATTAGGGTGCAAAATGCTGGACTACATGTGGGAGAGAGGTTGGGATAAAGAATATGGCGGAATATTTTATTTCAGGGATGTTTATGATAGACCCGTGCAGGAATACTGGCAGGACATGAAGTTCTGGTGGCCGCACAATGAAACCATTATTGCCACGCTGTTGGCTTTTCTTATGACCGGCGATGATAAATACGCAGCGTGGCATAAGCTAGTTCACGATTATTCCTATGGCAGGTTTCATGATAAGAAAAATGGTGAGTGGTTCGGTTACCTTCACCGGGATGGGACACTTGCGCAGACTGCCAAGGGAAACCTTTTCAAAGGGCCGTTTCATTTGCCAAGACAGGAGTGGTATTGTATGACCCTTCTTGCCGAACACCTCGAAAAACTTAGCTAGCTTGCTTTCGTCAACTTTCTTTATGGGCGTTTTATCATTCAGAGTGAGTATTAGGAAACAATACTTGCTTGCTTCGGTTGCTATTCTCTTTTTCACAAATGTTCTTTCGCAAAGTACTGGGTATACAGTTTATGACCCGGCACAGGATCCTGCCTTCGTGGTGGAAGGCAAAGCCTGGCCACTGGAAGTCAAAGATTTCTATGACAGGCTGCCTGCACGTGCAGAAAAGACAGTTCGCAAGCCCGTGTGGGATCTTTCGAGGAACAGCGCCAGCCTGCAATTGCGTTTTGTAAGCAATGCTCCAGAGATTATAATCAAGTACAGTGTTGCTAGCGGGCTTCAAATGCCTCACATGCCTGCGACAGGGGTTAGTGGTGTTGATCTTTACGCAAGGGATGATAGAAAGAAGTGGTTGTGGGCTGCAGGAAAGTTTTCCTTTGGGGATACGATTACGTATCGATTTAATAATCTATCACCTGTCAGACGTGAATATATACTGTACTTGCCGTTGTATAATACGGTTCGGTGGATGCAGCTATATGTTCCTAAAGGAACTGAATTCACTCCGCTGCCCGCATCGACTGAAAAGCCTGTCGTAGTTTACGGAACCTCAATTGCTCAAGGCGGTTGCGCGTCGAGACCGGGGTTAGCATGGACCAATATTTTAAGTCGTAGGATCAATAGCCCTGTCATCAACCTGGCGTTTTCAGGAAACGGAAAACTGGAACCGGAACTGATAGACCTTCTTGCAGAAATTGATGCAAGGGTGTATGTGCTCGACTGTTTGCCAAATCTCACTCCCGGTTATTCGGACGGAGAATTGAAGAAGAGGATTTTGAATGCCGTGTTGCGATTGCAATCAAAGAGACCATTTACGCCCATCCTTTTTACGGAGCATGATGGATATACGGATGGTGGCATTAATGCTGGGCGGTTTCACGATTACACGAGCGTAAATAAAGTGCTCGATGAAACGCTTGACTCGTTGAAGCATAAAGGTTACAAACGCTTGTTTTTGTTGAAGAAAGAAGACATTAACCAGGATATCGAGACCATGGTGGATGGTACCCATCCAAACGATATCGGGATGATGCGTTATGCGGATGCGTACGAAAAGAAATTGAAATTTGTTTTCCAACAGGAGCGTGTATCATTGGAACTGCCTTCCTTAATCCCCATGCCTCAAAAACTTATTTGGACGGATGGTTTTTTCGATTTGCGCAAGGGAAAGGGCGTCCTTATTAAAAACGCGATACTGCAAGATGAAGCAAACTACCTGGCAAAGGAGTTGGCAGGGAGAGGGGTTCCTGTTTCTTTAGTCAGTAAACAGTTACCCAATCAGCCATTTATTGAATTAGAAGTTGACAAGAGAGACACATCCGTTTCAGAAGAGGGGTATCACCTGCTTGTTACTCGAGAGAAGATTCTGATAAAGGGGAAAACGTCGCATGGCGTTTTTGATGGTATTCAGACTTTGCTACAATTGGTGCAAGGCAGCAGTGTCCAGGGATGTGAAATCCACGACTGGCCGGCGTTCTCCTGGAGGGGGTATATGGTTGACGTTGGAAGGAACTATATGTCGATGGAGTTGCTAAAGCAGCAGATTGATGTAATGGCGCATTATAAGCTTAACGTTTTTCATTTTCATTCCACTGAAGACATCGCCTGGAGGTTTGGAATAAAGCAATATCAGCAATTGACGTCGGCCGATAACATGCTGCGTAATAAAGGCCAATTTTATTCGCCTGGAGAAATTAAGGAGCTGATCGCATATTGTAAAATGCGACATATCACCTTTGTTCCTGAAATTGATATGCCTGGGCACAGTGCTGCCTTTGCCCGTGCTATGAAAACAAATATGCAGTCCGACAGCGGTATACAGATACTAAAAACTATTCTCCAAGAGATATGTACTAATTACGATCTGCAGTATATCCATATCGGAGCCGACGAAGTGAAAATCACAAACAAGAATTTTATTCCGGAGGTAACTTCTTATATAGAAGGATATGGCAAACATGTGATAGGTTGGCAACCTGGCGGGAATTATACCGACGCTACGATTCGCCAGTTGTGGATGGATGACAATGGGCACCATTCCTCACATAAGAATATAAAGTTTATTGACTCCCGGCATCTTTACCTGAATCACATGGATCCCATTGAAGCAGTCGTGACCATCTTCAACCGGCGAATAGGA
>DATDNL010000274.1:0-3677 GCA_036518315.1 Flavisolibacter sp.
CGCATGATTATGATCGCATCAACTGTATCCTGAAGATGGGTATCCCAAAGTTTGTAACGGCTTCGGGCGGCATCTATACGCATCGTGATGGACGTAACGTGCCGGACGTGATGCAGGTGAACATGGAGTTCCCCGATTTTACTACAGGTGCAAGCCAGGAAACAGGAAAGGAGAAAGGAATGACGTTTGTTTACAGCGCCACGTTGGGAAACCAATATGATCGCGGGACAGTGTTGATGGGTCACGATGGCAGCATGGAGTTGGGCAATCGTATAACCGTATATGCGGACCCGGGCTCAACGAAATATGCTGAACTGATCAAAGAAGAACGTATTGAAGCGGGGGTACCGATCTACCAGTATGACCCGGCTGTTAGTGGAACGGATGCCGTTACTTCTGCCACGTCCAAATATTTTGCGAACAAGGGATTGCTGTGGACTTACCGCAATGGGAAGAGGGTGGATTCTACATTTCTTCACTTGCGTGAATGGCTTAGTTGTATTAGGAATGGAGGCACGCCAAGTTGTTCGATCAAAGAAGGTTTCCAGGAAGCCATTTCAGCGCACATGGGTGGACTGTCGTATAAGACAGGGAGAAGGATTGAGTGGGATCCTGTGGCGGAGAAGATAGTAGCGAAGCAAGGGGAGGATTTGGATGGGATATTGTTGGGATAGGGAGACAATGTGGCGATGTGACAATGTGACGATGTGACACTGGTACATTAATTCAACAGGGAGATTTACTTCATTGCTTTCAACTGCATTAAAACTTAAACAGGTAGATTATGAGCAGCGAAGAACAAACGATTTACGATTTCGACCTGCAGATGATCTATGATTATTTTTCACAAACAGAAAGGCAGGGACCCGGATCTCGCGAAATAACACTCAAAGCATTGAGTTTTGTAGACGGCCTTAACGAGAGATCAAAGATTGCGGATATTGGTTGCGGAACGGGTGGTCAGACGATGGTGCTGGCGCAAAATACGGCGGGTGAAATTATGGGTATTGATTCGTGTGCTGACTTTGTTGAGAAGTTCAACCGCAACGCGCAAAAGCGATATCCCGGGGCGTCGGCGACATGAAGGACCTTCCGTTCGAGGACGAAGAGTTGGATTTGATTTGGTGCGAGGGGGCGATTTATAACATCGGGTTTAAACATGGAATTAAACTGTGGCGGAGGTTTTTGAAACCGGGCGGGTATATTGCTGTTACTGAAAATACCTGGTTTACTGAAGAGCGACCGATGGAGATACAAGAGTTTTGGGATAAGGCTTATCCGGAAATAGATACGATATCGAATAAGGTTGCTCAAATGCAGAAAGCGGGGTATTTGCCTGTTGCGACTTTTGTCGTACCAGGAACTTGTTGGACGGATTATTATGCTTCCATGCAGGCGAGTCAACCATCGTTCATGGAAAGACATAAAGGCAGCAAGGGTGCGGAAGAATTTATTCGGTATCAACAGCACGAGGCGGAGTTGTATAAGAAGTACAAGGAGTATTATGGGTATGTGTTTTATGTGGGAAGGAAAATCTTGAGTTTTGGGTTTTGAGTTGGTCACGCAGAGACGCTGAGTACGCGGGAGGTGCGGCTGGTTGAGTGGTTGATTGGGTTGAGTAGTTGAGTAGACGGTCGTTTGCAGGACAGGAATGATTTGAAATTTGAGATTCGATATTCGAGGAAGAAGTAACTTTCATTTATAGGGGGTTCCCAAATCAACTATTCAACTTAATAAACATAATCAACCACTATATGAGAAAGCTATTCTGTTTTTGTCTTTTCTGTTGTGCCACATCTGTTTTGATGGCGCAGTCCAAATCACTTTTTAATGGCAAGAACCTGGATGGATGGGAAATTCATGGCACAGAGAAATGGTACGTGGACAAAGGTGAATTGGTTTGCGAGAGCGGGCCGGATAAGCAGTATGGTTACCTGTCGACCGACAGCAACTATAAGAACTTTATACTCACACTAAAATTTAAGCAGGAAGCCAATGGAAACAGCGGAGTCTTTATCCGCTCAGGAATTGAAGGAGTGAAGATCAGTGGCTGGCAGGTGGAAGTAGCACCGAGCGGTCTCCACACGGGTGGTATTTATGAATCGTATGGAAGGGGGTGGCTAATACAGCCAAAGCCGGAAGATGAGAAACAATTGAAAATGGGGAAGTGGAACACGATGAAAATAAAAGTCGTTGGCGACGAAATAACCACCTGGCTCAACGGCAAGCAAATGGTTTATCTCAAGGATGAAAAGATCGGGAAGGGCGAAGGGTTTATTGCCTTGCAGATACATGATGGCGGGGGAATTAGAGTGAGATGGAAGGATTTGGTTATTAAAGAACTATAGTTTTGAGTTGGGTCGTTTGCAGTTGGAGAGCTTTAAAAGGTTCGATGTTCGAAGTTGAGGTCGTTTACGCGTAGTTGATTGGTTGAGTGAGTCGAGTAAGTTAATTACGCGGGACTGGGAGCGCTGACGCTGACATTTAGTTGATGAGTTGACCAGGACGTCGTCTGGGGATATAGGGATGGCAGGATCCGGGATTTGTTAGTTAATTCCTAAAACGAAATATGCACGTGGGAATGAAACTAACTTAGTGAAGGGGCAAATGACATGGCGTCTTTCACAAAAGAAACATGGAAATCAAATGCACCAGTAAAATTTCTTTCTTACTGGTTCCTTCTATTCTTAATGTTGTTTTTTTCCACTTCACTGCAGGCACAGGTTTGGATCAATGGTCATTTAAGGGATAAGATTTCGAACCGCCCGATTGTTAATGGTGAGATCAGGAGCTCGTTGTCAAACGTGCTGACCGACTCAAATGGTTTGTTCCGCATACAGGCGACTGAAGGAGATATTATTTCCGCAAACAAGACCGGTTACCGTTTTGATACAGTCCATTTTTCCTTTCACAATTATGACTCGACTCTTGTCATTAAAATGGAGCCGCTAGGAAGTGTAATGAAAACCGTAACCGTCAAGACTTCCTATTCCGCTTACCAGGTTGATAGCATGCGCAGGCGAATGGCTTTCGATGAAGGTCGCTCAAAGACAACATTTGTTTCGAAAGAACCGCACGCTGGTTTTGGACTTGTATTCAACCTCGACCGGTTGAGTAAATCGAATGATAAGCATCTAAAGAAGCAAAGGGAGATCTTCGAGAAGGCCGAGCAGTGGGCCTACATACGTTCGCGTTTTTCTGATTCCATAGTACGTAACTATACGGGCTTAACCGGCGACAGCCTCCACCTTTTTATGAAACAGTACACGCCTTCTTACGAGTGGTTAAGAGATCATCCTTCGAAAATTGAATTGATCTACTATCTCAACGAAAGCATGAAAGATTTCCAGAAGGGAAAGAGGTAGGGTTAAGAGGTTCGAGGTTAGGGTCGTTTTCAAGAAAGGTTTATGTCTGATGGCGGAGGTGATGATGTCTGATTTTGGGGGTCGTTTCTGAAATGAAAGAGGTTTAAGAGGTTCGGGAAGTCCAACAACAACTTATTTACATGGTCGATTATTCAAAAGACAACAGTGAAGGATGCTGAAACGAGTTCAGCACAGGTCCCGTCAGGATGACGCCCTCAACCCGCAACCAATCCGGAACAAATAGACACGGTAAATGATAGGATAGTACCTAAATCCTGGTCCTGGCGTAATTAGAAAGCCAACCTATGTGTT
>DATDNL010000275.1:0-10947 GCA_036518315.1 Flavisolibacter sp.
CTGCGATTCGGCAAGCTCCTTTAATTCGGCGTTGTCGAAGAATACAACCACGAGCAAATGGTAATGTGCCAAGCGCTTTAAAGAAGGTAATTCTCTTTCAAGGCTTTCGATTGATTCGAAGTTGGTGAAGAGAATAATAAGGCTTCGCTGGGTGATGCGGTTGCGGACAACTGAGAACAACCTTTCGAAGTCGGGTTCAAGGAAGTTGGTTTGCTGTTTGTAAAGCGTCTCCAGGATGTTGTTGATCTGCGTTGGTTTCTTATCGGCAGGGATAAACGCATCCAGTTGCTGAGCAAATGTGATCAGCCCCGCCTTATCGTGCTTTTGGAGGGCAACGTTGCATAGAACCAGTGAAGCGTTTATTGCATAGTCAAGAAGAGTCATTCCGCCAAAGGGCATTTTCATTACACGGCCCTTGTTGACTACGCAGTAGATCTGCTGGCTGCGTTCGTCGGTGTAGGTGTTGACCATGAAATTGCCGTGACGGGCTGTTGCCTTCCAGTTGAGTGTTCGATAGTCGTCTCCCCTCACGTATTCCTTGATCTGCTCAAACTCCATGCTGTGTCCCAGCTTGCGCATCCGCTTCACTCCTGTTTCCTGCAAATGAGTGGCGAACGCGTGCAACTGGTAGCGGCGCATCTGCATGTAAGAGGGATAAACCTTTACCGTTTTTTCCTGCTGGAAGATGTATCGCCTCCTGGCCAATTTTAGAGGCCCATCTACGAACACATTGATGTTTCCAAAAACATATTCACCCCTCTCCTGCGGTTTTACGTGATAGTCCAACGAGGTTTCAGCACCTGCCTCAATATCCAGGTCGCGGCTCCAGTGTCGTTGCTGGAGTTGATAGGGCTGCTCGTCGATGATGGTGCAGTGAATCTTGTGATCGTAGTTGTTAACAAGATTCAGCATTACCTTATTGTCGTCACCGTTACTGAGGCGGTCAGGAAGAACTCTGTCGGCGCCGACACCGTCTTGCTGACGGTACAGCAAATAGAGATCGACAACCACGGCGACAATGGTAAGCATCAATACTACAAGGGCCACTGTAAAGAGCTCAGGAACCAGGTAGCCAAGCATAAACAGGACGGCCACTGCAAAAAGGGCATAGAAGACCAGCCTTGCCAGGTAAACAGAAGTATTGTCCCAAAATGAAATGAGTCTTTGAAACATTATCGTGGAATATCCATGGTTTGGATGATCTGTTTTAATACGTTGTCCTCAGTGACACCTTCCATCTCCTTGTCGGGTGATAGTATGATCCGGTGGCGAAGCACGGGCGGCACTACTTCCAAAATGTCCTCGGGTGTTACAAAGTCGCGACCGTTGGTAGCCGCCAGTGCCTTAGCAGCGTTCATAATGGCAAGAGAAGCCCGGGGCGAAGCACCGAGGTAGATGGATTTATGATTACGCGTCTGGTGGGTGAGTTTTGCAATGAACTGTAATAGTTTCTCTTCGACCAGGACGGATTTAACTTGCCTCTTTATCTCAGTGATCTGTTGGGCGCTAAGAACAGGTTGTACAACGCTCATCACATCTGTATTTGCCATTTCGTGAAACTGCTTGAGAATGTCAAATTCCTGTGTCTCGGTTGGATAGGGAACAACAATCTTGAAAAGAAAACGATCCAATTGTGCTTCCGGCAGGCGGTAGGTCCCCTCCTGCTCTATTGGGTTTTGCGTTGCCAACACCATGAACGGCGGTTGCATGGGGTAGGTCTTACCGTCAACAGTGATTTGCCTTTCTTCCATCACTTCAAATAAGGCAGCCTGTGTTTTTGCCGGCGCCCTGTTGATTTCATCAATCAACACCACGTTACTAAAGAGAGGTCCTTTTTTAAATTCAAAGGTGGCTTCTTTCGGGTTGAAGACCGGTGTTCCCAACACATCGGAGGGCATCAGGTCGGGTGTAAACTGTATCCTTGAAAACTGGACAGAAAGCGCCTTGGCAACCAGCTTAGCGGTTAGTGTCTTTGCTACCCCGGGAACGCCTTCTATCAACACATGTCCATCTGCCAGCAAGGCGGCTATTATCAGTCTCACCATTTCATCCTGCCCGACGATGATCTTCTTGATCTGTTCGCGGATGGCGAAGACGGCTTCATTCAGTTGTGTCAAATCGGTACGTTCCTGAAAAATTTGTTCTTCCATCTTATGTATTTTGATAAAATGATTCCAGTTGATTTTGAAAGGTAATTAATTGGGTTTCGTTGACCGATCCTTCTTGTCGCAGGTACTGGATAAATGAAACGATCTCGTTCAACTCGCCACGTGAATGTCCTGATTTATAATGCAGGTTTTCAATAAAGGTATCATCAAGGGTATGAGTCGGCAATTTGTAGTTTGTACGTACGTGCTCGAGGAAGTAAGTTCCCATTTTTTTGGCAAGATCCTCGTGATCACGGCGATAATAATACAGGCGTCCCATGGTCTTTACAAAATCGAGCGACTCGTTTTTGGGTGCAGGATGCGGCGGTATCATTCTTTGCTTTCTTCTTGAATTAAGCGCCACCCACAACAATAAAGCAAATAACAGTAAGCCAAAGCCCCACTTGAATTCCCTGTACTTCATTAGTACGCTGAGCCAATTGGGCTCCCCATCGGGTCTGTCCCTCGGGCCTCTTTTGACAAGGTAATATTCATTCCAAACGACCTTTCTCACATTGGCTGGAACAAGTGACATGACTTGTTCGAAATACCGGATATTGTTTTTATGGAGAATGAAGTAGTTACTAAATGCAAGTGGAGCTGAATGTAGGAAAACAGATCCGCGGCCATAGTCAAGACGAAGGAAATCGGGCTTGTTGCCATTGGTGCCTAAGACCGTCGAGTGTGTTGTATCAATCGTTTCAAACCAACTCTCGAATTTCCTTCCGGGGTAGACATACAAGGTATCGGAAGAAAAGTAAGGTGGTAATAAGCGAACCTGCAGGCTGTCATCCCCAACTCCGTAATAGGGACTCATCCCGTTTTGGCCGTAGGTGAAATGGAAGGCTGCCTGGGATTCCTCTGAAAAAGATTGTGCAATGATGAATACGTAATTCCCGTTATTCACGAAACGCATCAAGCGTCCAATCTCGTCATCGTCGGCGTTGAAGTAACCCGCGACGATAAACACGGCTTGCCGGTCGGCATTGAGAGAAATATGGTCCCAATAACCAGGTACACTTTCATCCGTATAAATCTGCGCCGACGGGAAGAAAGCGGTACTCAATCGTTTTGCAGCGGAGAAACCATAGGGAATCTGATCTCTTTCTCTCAAAGTGATTCGTTCATCCATTCTTCTTGGTCGTCTGCGGTTAGCGACAATGATGATAAGTGCCAGCAGCACGACCATACCCAACCCGATGATATACGGCGTGTATTTTTTCATCACGACAGTTGCTGTTTGAAGGATGAGAAGTCGTTGCGAATAGCTGCAAAACTATCCTCGGAAAGCTGAAAATGTCCGTACCAGGTGTAGTCGAAACTGCGTGTGAGCCGGAAGAATGTTTTATAGTATTTTGTCGATGCCAGTTGAAATAAGTAGTCGCTATTTGTTTTCTCGTGACTGTAGTTGATCAGATTCCTGTCTGACAGAGCTCTCAGGGTCTGCAAATACATTAAGCGAACTGCCAGTGTGTAATCTTTTGCATCGATCGCCCTTTGTATGTCATGGTCCAGGTCCATGTGAAAAATATCGGTGTACGTCTCCTCTTCGAATTCTTGTTGGCCTTCTTTTACTTTCTTTCTGAAGAGACGAATGTTAGCTGTTGACAAGAACCAGGTCAACAAAGCAACGAAGCCGGCTATGAGAAGGATCCAGAAAACGGTATTCAGCCAACCGATATGGAACAGCCCACGTGGTTGATCCTCCTGTTCTTTGTCTCCTTTTTCATTGACTCCCGGCGAGGAGCCTTTTTGACGATTCCTGGGAGGGACCGTGTTCACATACCAGTAAGCTTTGTCTGACTTTACCTTATTGAGTTCAGCATCGGGAACAGTTCTTGTATTGACCTTTCCCGGCTCAGTCACTTCCTTAAATTGATAATTCTCGCTCGATGAGTTGTTGGTGTTGTTGTCGGAAGAAGTATCGTGCGTAATAACGGATGATACAGAATCGAGGACCTGGGCAGAGGTGACGAGAGTGGTAACACAAGCCGTTAAGACTACGAAATATTGTCTTATCCTATTCATCATCGATATTTCGTTTTAGTTTTTCGCCGAGCCGGATAGGATAAACAATAAAATACCAGATGACAAAAGAAGTGGTGAAAAGCAAAATAAGTAAGCTTAATGGGATTGGCATTTTGTAGTACCTCGTGACGTAGCTTTCAAAGAAGGCAGCGATGACAAACAGGGGCACGAGGCCGATGATCATTTTCACTCCGTCTTTGGCGCCTTTGCTGAAGGCTTCGAACCTGCCGCCTGTTTTCGGAAAAAGAAATCCGGTACCTAGCACTACGCCGGCAGAGCAGGCAATGATAAGAGCTGTCAGTTCAAACATTCCATGAATCAACACTGTGAGCACCCATTGAAACCCGAGTCCATGTCTTTGAAAGATCTCTTCGAAAACTCCCACCATGATCGAGTTCTTTATTAAACCAGCCAGGCTTGGGATTCCGAGAAAAATGCCCCGAAGAAAGTATTGAAATGAAAGGATAACGTTGTTAAACATGATGCCCATCCACATAACAAAAGAGTTTTGGCTACCGTATACGTCGAAGGGATTACCCGCACGGATATTCCGTTCGGTCATATCTACATAACCATCACCAAGCACCTGTCGAACAAAGCCGGGATCTGTTGATGAAGAAAAGAAGCCAACGGCAAAGAAGACTGTGAAGACGATGAAGCAGAACAAAATCGTGCGATGATGCCTTCGAACGGCAAGCGGCACTCCATACCTCCATAACTTGATAATGGGGTTCGATTCTTCTTTCCTGTTACGGTAAATGCCGAGATAAATCTTTGCAGCTAATGAATTGATGTATTGAGTGACGCGGCTATGGGGATAGAAAGTCTTTGCATATCCAAGATCGTCGACAAGTTTGGTAAAATCGCTTGCCATATCGTCAGGGCTCACGGGAGCCTCGTGTTCCAGCCTTTCCCAACGGTCCTTATTCTTCCTAATGAAAAGTCCTTCTCTCAAATCGGGCGTTTAAGGTTTGTAAAATACTATAAAATTGATTGGTTCAAAATGAAAAATTACATATTTCAGTTATCTTACCGGCAAATCCGGAACGATGTCAGTGATCCGCATAATGACCAACTTCAATATAGAACTGGAGTTTCCGGCAGCTCCTTTTCACCGAAGGCTATTCGCATGGGTACTCGACCTAGTATTCCTGCTTTTATACGGTTGGTTTGCATTCCAGGTTTTCGACTGGTTTCAAAAAAACGTGGGTGACAAAACTGCTTCCATAGCCTTTTTGGTTTTGTTACTGCCGATGCTAATGTATCACCTGATTTGCGAGGCTACGATGAATGGTCAGAGTTTCGGCAAAAGGATCATGGGTATAAGGGTGGTCAATGAAAACGGTGGTCAGCCCGGCATCGGTCAGCTTACCGTACGGTGGTTAATCAGGACCTCGGATATAATGGCTGTTGCGTTGGTTCTTTCCGTAGCTGCCGCAGCTGCGAGGGGTGATGGACGATTTTTTTGGCAGGTGGCCATTCCCCTTGGATTATTTATGACCGATGTGGTTTTGGTAAATGCCAGCAAAAAACAACAAAGGCTTGGTGACATGCTGGCACACACGCTGTTAATTAAGGCGAGTCAAAGACACAGCATACAAGACACGGTGTTTCTTAATGTAGAAGGAACTTACAGGCCCTCCTTTCCGCAGGTAATGCAATTAAGTGACAGGGACATGAATTCCTTGAAAAGCATATTAGATACGGCCAAGAAAAGAGGGGATTTCAACCTGGCAGCCATGGCCAGTGATAAGATCAAGAACCATTTGAAGATAGAGACCACCCTCTCCCCTTTTGACTTTCTTGAAGTGTTGTTGAAAGACTACAACTACCTGTCTTCAAACTAGCGGAACCAAAGAATGCCGGCACCTAAAACAAGCAGCCATATTAACCAAAGACCCATCCCGATAATCGTAATAACTCCAAAATACCGGAAGTATCTCTTCAAATTTTGGAAGGAAGAATTTAAACTCTCCTGGTCGTTGCCGGTTAGTGCCGTTTTCACCTGGGCCGCAAAACGATAGATGAAGAGAAGAGGGAAGAATCCCACAACAGCCATTATAATAAACATCGCTGCCGAACCTGTAGCAGCTGCAGCATTATATCCTGATGCCGATTCAACTCCTACCGGCGTGTATAAGGTACCCATTGCACGACTCAACCAAATCGAATAGAACAAACCAAAAATCACCATCAGCCCAAGGCAGATCATCCCAACGATGGCGAGAAACCTAGCCCATCGAGCCGTTTCCGAAAGGTGGGCTTTGGTAACGGGATCAATCGACAGAGAAAACAATGCAGAGGGCTGAACTTCTTCCATAAAATGCTATAGCTTGATTACTGTTGCAAAGCTATCGATTAGTTCAACGCAGAATAATTCCACCTTATAGCCTTACCTGTCGTTTTTCTTTATCACAAAAGAGTATTTACCAGAACCGGTTTGTAACGAGACATATCCATCGCCATTATTGACAGGCTTAAATGCACTTTGCTGGTCAACCTTCTTACCCGATTCAGTAATTTCGTCGTTGCTACCCGCCGGAATATAAATGATTGCACTGGTGTTGGCAGGTATTTGCACATCCATTTCAAGAATTCCATTTTGTCGCTTCCACACTGACACGACCTTGCCGTAGTAGGTATCGAGAGATGCCGATGCAAATCTCAAAGAGTCGGTCAGATGGGGCTTGATAATTATTCTCTTGTAGCCCGGTGCCGCTTCATCCATGTTAATGCCCGTGATATTCTTGTACATCCAATCGCCGATGGCTCCGTAGGCATAGTGGTTAAAAGAATTCATCGATGGAACCTCGAAGGTGCCATCCGGTTTAATGCCGTCCCATCGTTCCCAGATGGTTGTGGCGCCCATTTTCACCGGGTATAACCAGGATGGGTACTTATCCCTAAACAATAGCTGATAGGCCGTAGAATCGTATCCAAACCGCGTCAGGACAGGGCATAGATAAGGAGTACCGAGAAAGCCGGTAGTAAGTTGGGTGCCATAGCTCTTGATATTTTGGACAAGGCGTTCTGCTGCGGAAGCACGCATCGGTTCAGGAAGCATGTCAAAGTTTAGGGCGAGCACATATGCAGTCTGCGTTCCGGAAACCAATCGTCCACTCGGTGTTACATATTCTTTCAAGTAAGCCTGTTTAATACGGTCTAAAAGGTTTGAATAAGTTGTGACATCGTCAGTCTTTCCAAGTACGCGGGCTGCATTGATAAGTAGCTGGGTAGAGTGGGCATAAAAACATTGAGCGATCAGGTATTTATCGGTTACTGCCGCCCGCCCGTCATTGTCGTCGAAGGGCCGGTAGAAGAGCCAGTCGCCAAAGTGGAAGCCGGTGTTCCATAAATCGTTCTTGCTATTCTTTGACATGTATTCCACCCAGGCTTTCATGCTTGGATATTGGTGTTCAAGAATTCTTTTATCTCCGTAGGCGAGATACATGTTCCATGGGATAATTGTGCACACGTCCGCCCAACCGGTTGAACCCGCGGAGTTAGGACCTAGTACGTTTGGAATAACGAAAGGTACACTGCCGGTAGGTAGTTGATCTGCAGCTACGTCTTTCAACCATTTAGAGAAGAAATTGTTGACATTCTTATTGAATGCGGCGGTTGCTGAAAAGGCCTGGGCATCGCCGGTCCATCCCAGGCGTTCATCTCTTTGAGGACAGTCGGTTGGTACATCCAGGAAATTTCCCTGTTGGCCCCATTGGATGTTATGCTGCAATTGATTTAAAAGGGCATTTGAACAAGAAAAGGATCCGGTAGCCGGCATGGATGAATACAGAGCGACCGCCTTAAAATCTTCGGGTCTAATGCCAGTTTTGGCACCTTCAATTTTTATATAGCGGAACCCAAAGAAAGTAAAATGGGGTTCGAAGGTTTGTTCAGCGCCGTTTAGAATGTAGACTGCCTGTGCTTTTGCAGCTCTTAGATTGTCCGTGTAGAAATTACCCTCCTTATCCAGGACTTCCGCATGAGAGATCTTAATCGTATCACCCTTGTTTCCTTTTAGTTTTACCGTCACCCATCCAACGAGGTTCTGGCCGAAATCGATAACCCTTTCCCCTTTGGGCGTTGTAATAAGTTTGACAGGGTTGAAGGTTTCGTGCTTACGGACTGGTTCGTTCTCGGTAGAGACGAGAACTGACTTGCTAAAGTTTTTTTCAGTAACAGGCTTCCATGCTGCATCGTTATAAGCAACATTGTTCCAGCCTGCCATTTCTTTTTGTGCATCTATGATCTCACCGTTGTAGATCTCAGCGTCGAGAATACTACCGGTTGAAGACTTCCAGGAGTTGTCCGAGACCACAAATTCTTTGCTTCCATCCAAATATTCTATTTCTAGTTGCAGCAATACTGATAGATCTTTACCCCAGGAGTTTTTATTGCCGTCCCATGCCAGATAACCACGGTACCAGCCATTTCCCACCATCACACCGATAGCATTGTTGCCTTGTTTTAAAAGATTCGTTACGTCATAGGCCTGGTATTGAAGACGTTTATTGTAACTGGTCCAGCCGGGAGTCAAATAGGCGTCACCAACCCGCTGCCCGTTGATACTTGCTTCGTACAAACCGTGTGCGGTAATAAATGCAGTAGCCGATTGAATCTTTTTAGACGACCGGAATTCCTTTCTGAAATAGATGGCCGGGCGATGATCCGCATCTCTGTCAAGATCTGATTCGATCCATTTCGCTTTCCAATCGTTAGAATCGAGAAGTCCCATTTGCCAATAAGCGATCTCACTCCATGGCGAGACCTTGCCTTCGTTGTCCCATACGCGCACCCGCCAATAGTATTTATGAGCCGATTGTAGAGGCTTTCCCCTGTACGCCACCTGGACTGAAGAATCGGAATTGATTTTGCCACTCGACCAAAGCAGGTTGCCGGCTTTTGCAAGACCCGGCTGTGATCCAACGACAACTTCATAGGCTGATTGTGTCATATTCCTTCCTGGTGAAGTCATTTGCCATGTAAATCGTGGAGAAAGTATGTCGATTCCTATTGGGTTTTGACGATTTTCTACCAACAGGTTTTGAAGTTTTGGTTGTGCACTACCTTGTTGAAGAAAGAGAATGGAAAAAGCAATGGAAAGAATTGTTTTCATTGTTAGTGGCTTTGTCGATGCGAACAAAAGGTAAGAAAGATGAAAATAGGATTGAAAAATATCTACAAAAAAATACCCGGCAGCGCCGGGTACTAAATCATGAAAGCCGTTTGCCTAATAGGCCCTTGCGAACAGCACTCGTTGTGTAGAAGGCTTTCCGGTTAAAATACACTTACCTTCTTCAACCGGGTTATTTAGGGGTATGCAACGAATAGTTGCTTTCG
This sequence comes from Flavisolibacter sp., assembly GCA_036518315.1. Taxonomy (GTDB): domain Bacteria; phylum Bacteroidota; class Bacteroidia; order Chitinophagales; family Chitinophagaceae; genus Flavisolibacter. Next base: position 9,519 of record DATDNL010000275.1, read on the forward strand.
TTTTCTCTTTGATTGCCTCCTCAGTTTCCGCTGTTCCGTCCCAATGAGCAGAGACAAAACCACCTTTTTCATCGAGCAGTCTTTCGAATTCCTCCCAGGTGTTTGCTTCGCTTGTATGTTCCTGCCGGTAATTCAAGGCCCGGTTGTAGAGATTTTGTTGGATCTCCTCAAGTAAGTCACTAATGTATGATGCAATGCCGTCGAGAGAAACAGATTTCTTTTCTTTTGTGTCTCGCCTTGCCACTTCTGCCACATTGTTTTGAAGATCTCTTGCTCCAATAGCAATTCGAACCGGAACGCCTTTCAACTCGTACTCGGCAAACTTCCAGCCCGGACGATTGTGATCGCTGTCGTCATACTTTACGCTGACGCCTTTTGCCTTCAATTGCTTTATTATGTCGGTCACTTTGAAATCAATTTCCTGCTTTTGTTCGGCACCTTTATAAATTGGAACAATTACTACCTGCAGCGGCGCGATTCTGGGAGGGAGAACCAATCCATCGTCATCACTGTGAGCCATGACCAGGGCGCCAATAAGCCTTGTACTAACTCCCCAACTTGTGGCCCATACGTATTCCAGCTTATTTTCTTTGTTCAGGAACTTCACGTCAAATGCCTTGGCGAAGTTCTGACCGAGGAAATGCGATGTTCCGGCCTGCAAAGCCTTGCCGTCCTGCATTAGCGCTTCAATGCAATAAGTGTCTTCAGCGCCGGCAAAGCGTTCGCTTTCTGTTTTGATCCCGCGAATCACAGGTAAGGCCATGTATTCCTCGGCAAAGGTTGCGTACACCTGCAGCATCTTCAGGGTTTCCTCAATTGCTTCTTCTTTTGTGGCGTGGGCGGTATGACCCTCCTGCCACAAGAATTCAGCAGTGCGTAAAAACAAACGCGTACGCATTTCCCAACGAACAACATTGGCCCATTGGTTGACAAGGATTGGAAGGTCGCGATATGACTGGATCCAATCTTTGTAGGTGTTCCAAATAATGGCTTCGCTTGTTGGACGAACCACAAGTTCTTCTTCCAACTTTGCTTCAGGGTCAACAATTAACTTTCCTTTATTGTTGGGGTCCGCCTTAAGACGATAGTGAGTAACAACGGCACATTCCTTGGCAAATCCTTCTGCATTTTTTTCCTCGGCTTCAAAAAGACTTTTCGGCACAAACAAAGGAAAGTAGGCGTTCTGGTGGCCGGTTTCCTTAAACATCCGGTCCAATTGATCCCTCATATTTTCCCACAGTGCATACCCATAGGGTTTGATGACCATGCACCCACGAACGGCCGAATAATCGGCTAGGGCCCCTTTTAAAATAAGGTCGTTATACCACTGCGAATAGTCCTGCTGACGAGATGTAATTTCTTTTCCCATAATTCATTCAATCAATTAAATATGGCATTTAAATTCCTTGCTCTGTGGATTCTTTTTCAG
>DATDNL010000276.1:0-12164 GCA_036518315.1 Flavisolibacter sp.
TCCGTACCTGCAATTAGTTTTTTTGAGCAAGAAGGAAGATGCCAAAGGTGTAGTGGCAACTGAAGAGATTGAGCCTGGTGCGCGTTTGATTGAAGTCAGCGGCATTCTCAAGGAAGGGGATATTGAAATTAGGTCCACGGAAACTGTCAAGGAGGTGGAAAGGCGTTTTGAAAAGCAATATGGATTGCCCGTCCGTATTTTGAGAAAACAGAAGGGCGTATGGCTGGACACCATTGTTACAGATGATCTTACGCTGCATGAGCAAAACACCTGGGGACGCGAGGCGTCGAAACCCTTGAAAATTAAGTTGGATGACAGATTTAACTGGAACAATCTTTCTGCCGGTAAATAGCAGTCAGTGCTTTTATATATTAGCAATAGTAAGACGGTTGAAGATCTGCAAGAACATTTCAACGATTGTTTTCCTTATTTAAAAATTGAATTTTATGAGGAAGCGGGTTCCTCTTTGAAGAATTGCGACAAAGCACATATCGTTAGGCCAGAGACCCCTCTTGGCGAAATAAGAAGAAAATCAAATACCGGCATCCTGGACGTCAAATCCTGGGAGAAAACCTCAAAGTTGAAACAGGACTTGAAGGATCAATATGGCCTGAATGTCCAGGTCTTCAGAATCCATGGGGAGGAATGGATCCCCACCTCCTATAGTGATGATCTTACACTAAAACAACAGAGCGAACTGGCACGCCAATACATGGCGTTTTGACCCAATGACTACCGTCAACGTAAGCTGTGACTGCTATCATTTCTGGATTCTTAGGGGTAAAATAGTTTTACGAACATAAGATCCTTTAACAATCAAATAAGCTTTTATGGCAACGAGAGAAATGACAAGACCCCTTGGCTTTCCTGTATTTGAAGAGTTCTTCAGACCGTGGAATGATTGGTTTGAAAAGAGCAGTCTTTTTGGCAAAATGACCACCGTACCACCCGTTAACATCGTTGAAAACGAAAATGACTATGTTCTTTCTCTAGCCGTGCCTGGGATGAAAAAGGAAGATTTCAAGATTGCACTTGATGGTTTAATGCTCACCATCAGCAGTGAAAAAGAAGAAGACAGGGAAGAAAAGGAGGACAGGTTTACGAGGAGAGAATATAATTTCTTCTCCTTCTCCCGCAGTTTTACTTTACCTGAAGATGTGAAGCCTGAGAACATTGAGGCCAAGTATGAGGACGGAGTGCTAAAGATTGTGCTTCCCAGAAAGGAAGAAGTAAAACAAAGTACAGCAATGAAACAAATTGCTGTCAAGTAGCCACGTGCACAGAGTGGCTATGACCCTGAGAATGGCCCCGCCAATACACTGATGGCGGGGCTTCTGTTTATGACGAACGTCAATGCTCGGGATTCCCACGATCATAATATGGCAATTGAACCTATGCTACCTTGTTTCAAAATAGACAGGTTATGAAAAAGATACTCCTGGCGCTTGATGGTAACAACTTTTCTGAAGGTGCTTTTGAATTTGCCAGTAGCTTGAATAAAAAAGACGAGATTCTTCTGACAGGCGTTTTCCTTACCCAGGTGGAGGCTAAGAATTTGTGGGCCTACGCCGTTGGTGTTCCTCCAGCAGTAGTGCCGATTTTAGAGGAAGACACGCCCTTGGTGAACGAAAGTATCGAGCGGTTTAAAAACCTGTGCGAACTAAACAAGATATCCTTTAAAGTACACGAGGATTATTACGGGTTCGCTATTCCGGAGCTGCGAAGAGAAACGAGGTTTGCTGATGTATTGTTGATTGGCAGTCAAACTTTCTATCATAATCTTGGTGGAGACATGAACGATTACCTTATGAATGCGGTTCACAAGGCCGAATGCCCGGTTCTTTTGGTCCCGGAATATTTTATGTTCCCTCAAAGTAATATCCTCGCCTATGACGGGAGTGATTCTTCCATTTTTGCAATAAAGCAGTTCTATTATACTTTCCCCGAACTGTGTGACAATGCTACTCTTTTAGTCTATTGCGAAGAGAAGGGCGAGGTGATTCCCGAGAAGGAAAATATGTATGAGTTGGCGTCGCAGCACTTCTCTAATCTTCAAATATTGAAATTGGATGGGGATCCTAAAAAATCATTCAACAAGTGGATTTTAGAGAAGAAGAATTCTATTCTGGTAAGTGGAGCTTTCGGGCGATCAACCCTTTCTCAAACCTTCAGGAAAAGCTTTGTATCGGAGATTGTAAAGGAACACCAGTTGCCGGTTTTTATTGCGCACAAATAGGAAGTCCTGACACTACCTACCAATTCGAAAACACAATAGACCATTTGATGGTGTAATGCTGTGTGGTCGCAGTCATCTAAACCGTTAGAGCAGGAAGTAGCATAAGGCTCAGGAGCGTAGCATCGCCTGCGGTGCATTGAGTTCAATCATAATTGCAAAAACCTATTCTCTCTTTATCTTCGCCGCTTATGGCGAAAGAGATTGTTGTAAGTGGTATAAGGCCTACCGGTTTTCTGCACCTCGGGAACTATTTTGGTGCAATGCGGAATTATGTCCGCATGCAAGAGGAGTATGAATGTTATTTTTTCGTAGCTGATTGGCATTCGCTGACGACTCATCCCGACACAAAGGAATTGCGTAATAGTGTTCTCCGCGTTTTGGCAGAAAATATCGCTGCCGGGCTGGATCCGTCGAAGGTTTGCCTGTACGTTCAGAGTAGTATCCCTGAAATCGCTGAATTGTATTTGCTTTTAAATATGCTTGCCTACAAAGGCGAGTTGGAGAAAACGGCCACGTTTAAGGACAAAGTTCGGTTACAGCCAGATAACGTAAATACCGGGTTATTGACTTACCCGGTTTTGATGAGCGCCGATATCCTGGTTCATCGCGCCAAATACGTGCCCGTTGGAAAAGACCAGGAGCAGCATCTTGAGATCACAAGAAACTTTGCCCAGCGGTTTAATCATCGCTACGGTGATTTGTTCCCCGAGGCAAAAGCCTTCAATTTCGGCAACGAGCTAATCAAAATCCCCAGCCTTGATGGAACGGGTAAAATGAGCAAGAGTGAAAACCAATACGCTACGCTCTACCTTGCAGACAGCGATGAACTGATTCGTAAGAAAGTGATGAAGGCAAAAACCGATGCCGGTCCCACAGAGCACAATTCGCAAATGCCTGAGTACATTCAAAACCTGTTCCAGCTAATGCAGCTTGTGAGTGAGGAGAGCACGGTGAAAAAGTTCAAGGACGATTTTGATAGAGCATCCATTCGCTACGGAGACATGAAAAAGCAATTGGCGGAAGATATGGTGAGCTTTATTGCGCCAATCCGGGAAAAAGCCAACGAAATAAGGAACGACGAAGCATTTCTTAACAAGGTAATGAAAGAGGGGGCTGAGCGTTCAAGAGAAAATGCTCACCAAACCATTGAGCTTGCCAGGAAAGCCGTTGGGCTTAAGTACTTTTAACAGTTTTCAACAGTTTATTGTTTTTGAAGTAGAACTTGGTTCGATTAAACACGAAATACCTATTTTTAAAACCTCGTATTATTTATCGTGACGGGTTATTATGGCGAAATCTAAAAAACCAAAGCATATTGCTGTTGCCGGGAACATAGGTGCCGGCAAAACGACATTGACCGAACTGCTTGCCAAACACTATAAATGGATTCCTCATTTTGAAGACGTAGAGCATAATCCCTACCTCAATGATTTTTATGAGGACATGCCCCGGTGGAGCTTTCAACTTCAAATCTATTTTTTGAATAGCCGGCTTAACCAGTTGGTGGAAATCCGGAACGGTACCGAGACCGTAATACAGGACAGGACGATTTATGAAGATGCTTACATATTTGCGCCGAATCTCCACGAAATGGGATTAATGAGTAAACGCGATTTCGATAATTACGCCAAATTCTTTCAAACACTAAAGACGATGGTGCAACCTCCGGATCTGCTGATCTATTTGCAGGCTTCCGTACCCACGCTGGTTGGACAGATACAGAGCCGAGGCAGGGAATATGAAGAAAATATCCGGCTGGATTACTTAAAGCGGCTGAATGAATATTACAATCGTTGGATCGAAACCTATAAAGAAGGACCGTTATTGATCATCAATGTCGACAACAACCGGTTCAATCAAAATGAAGAGGACCTTGGAAGTATTATTAGTAAGATTGATGCCCAGTTGTATGGGTTATTTTGATTGTTGTTTATCTGAAGACACTAATGAAAAAAGTCGCGATCTGGGGTCGCGACTTTTTTCATTAGTGTGTTGACTATTATGGGTAGCTTGAAAAAGGTTGTGTTTCAGCTAAAAGGCTGTCAATCTTTTCCAGCCAGTCATATTGCACTTTTCTATTCCGGCTGTGGTCCGTCTCGGCATCATAGGTTCTTTGGTAGTCTTCTTTTTGACTGACAATCGCCTGGTATATCTGGCCGATATCTCTTTTGAACGTTTTCTTATTGAACTGGTAATTCTGAAGTGCTTCGTTTAGACGCCTCGCAAAGATCTCGGTAATATCGAAGTGACCTTGTTCATGTGCAAGTATATAGTCCGTCTTCATCAGACCCCAGGACTTTTCCTTATTGAAATAGCATGTGATGTGATATTTCAATGCTCCATCCGTTATCTGGTAAGCGATTCCAAGGCTGGTACTTGTGGAAGCGACGGCGTCCGTGCCAACCTTCGGCTCGCACAAAAAGTCATCCCATACAAGGCGTTTGTCGTTCTCCCAGGGAATCATGTCTTCTGATTCTACTCGAAAGGCGCTGTCTTTTACAACAGCACCCAGGTATCTGGGTGTTTCGAATGCTGGTTTTCCTGAAAAGCTCAGGGCCAAAGCAGATAGGGCGAATAGGTGAATGAGTTTCATGGTAGCTTATTCAACGGCTGTTGGACTCTAAATATTTTGTTTTTTGCTATTAGGACTGTTATTAAAAATAAAAATTAGCATCCAGTTTTCACAGTTCAAAAGGTCTAAAAGGCATTTTTTTCGACCAGTGCAGAAATTTTGCCGATGGCGGCTGATAAAAAAGACAGCGCGGGCATAGACTTTATAAATGTTTCGCAAGTGTAGGTCATCGGCCACCTCGAAACGGCCTGCAGCCGGAGGTTTAGACGGGATCATTTGTCAACGTTACTTGAGTTAGGTTATTTCGCCCAGGAGTTTAACGGCAATGCTATCTGCGACCTTTTCTCCGTCCATAGCTGCGCTTACAATTCCGCCAGCATAGCCAGCTCCTTCACCGCAGGGGTAAAGACATTTTACCTGGGGATGTTGCATATCCTGGGCATTGCGTGGAATGCGGACAGGCGAGGAAGTGCGCGACTCAGTGGCTACGACAACAGCTTCATTTGTAAAGTAGCCTTTCATTTTCTTGCCGAATTCTTTGAAGGCAATTTGTAAAGAACGGAGAACGAAATCAGGAAGTACAGCTTTTAAATCCACGGAATGAATGCCCGGCAGGTAACTACAGGCAGGCAGGGCGGCTGAAGATTTGTTGCTCGAGAAATCAACCATTCTTTGAGCAGGCGCCACCAACTTACCACCGCCTTCCGCGAATGCTTTTTGCTCTACAGACTGCTGGAAATACATCGATGCCAGTGCTCCCTGTGAATGATAACCATGCAAGTTGTCAGCTTCAACACTGACCACAATACCGCTGTTTGCATAAGGATTGTTTCTTTTGGACGGCGACCATCCGTTCACCACTATTTCATTCTCATTGGTGGCGGCTGGTGCGATGATGCCGCCGGGGCACATGCAAAATGAAAACACTCCTTTGCCATTAACCTGTTGAACCAAACTGTAAGCAGCGGGAGGGAGGAATTCACCCCTCGTCGGACAGTGATATTGTATGGAGTCAATTAAAGATTGAGGATGCTCCACTCTCACTCCCAAAGCGAAGGGCTTTGATTCAATGAGGATTTGTTTCGAATGAAGAAGCAGGAAAATGTCGCGAGCTGAATGACCTGTGGCCAGGATAACCGAATCTGCAGTAAGGATGTCTCCATCTTCGGTTCGAACACCTTTAATCGTGTCGTCTTGAAGGACAAAGTCAGTCACTTTCTTCTGGAATAGGACCTCGCCACCGCATTCTATTATTTTACTGCGAATCGAAATGATGATATGGGGCAACTTATTGGTACCTATATGTGGATGGGCTTCATATAGTATCTTTTCATCGGCACCAAAATGAACCAGGGAGCTTAATATTTTTTGCACGTCGCCCCGTTTCGTGCTGCGGGTATACAACTTGCCGTCGCTATAGGTTCCCGCGCCGCCTTCGCCGAAGCAATAGTTACTTTCAGGGTTAATCAATCCCTGTTTGTTGATGGCCGCTAAGTCCCTTCTTCTCGCTCGTACATCTTTGCCTCTTTCAAGTATAACAGGCTTTATTCCTTTCTCTATCAATCGTAGAGCAGCAAACAGGCCTGCCGGGCCAGCGCCAACAATGACGACTTTCCTTCTCGAAGTGGTAACATCCTTCAAATTGAGTGGCAACAACGAAATCGCCTGGAAGGGTTCGTCAATAAATACGTTTATGGTAAGATGGAACCAGGTTTGCTTTCCCCTGGCATCAATAGATTGCTTTAGAAGATTGTAGCCGGATATTCTATCGGGAGAAACACTGCAGGCTGATGCAAGTAGCTTCTTTAATAAGGACTTATCACTTGCCTCCGAGGGTAATACTTTTATCGAAATGTTCTTTTGCATGGCAGGTATTTATCCTGTAAATGATTTACAAAAATGAAAAAAATCCCGCCAACATCGGCGGGATGAGCTAAGCAATCATTAACAACCATCTTTATCCCTGGAATAGGAGGTGTAATCTGTTTCCCTGTTATTGGTATGGCTTGTCTTGATTTGTGCGGTAAGGGCGTGGTGGCCCGATCAGCGTTGGGCGGGACAATTTAAGAAGAAAGACCGGAAGACAAAATTTTTTGGCATGATCTTCCTCAGTAAAAACAGAATCATTTTCGTCTAAAACATTCAAATTACTATTTGAAAAATCAGTATTTTGATTGCAACAAACCACTGAGAAAATTGATTCAGTTACGTTGATTTTCCGTTAATTAAATTTATGAGGAATAAAAATTTTTTTTTCGATTCCTTTTTTAGATATTCGCTCTCCTATCCGAACAAAATTTATTTATACACATCCTGTGAAAATCGTTACGGAAAATATCATAACTCATTATAAAACCTGCAACAGCGTACATGGAGAAGAATGCAGACCAGATTTGGAACAATTGCTTATCTATCATAAAAGACATTGTGGAGTGGCAGCATTTCAAAACATGGTTCGAACCGATTAAACCAGTCTCCTTAAAAGAAAGCGTTCTTATCATCCAGGTACCCAGCCAGTTTTTTTACGAATATTTAGAAGAGCACTATGTAAACCTTCTTGCTAAAACGCTGAAAAGAGAATTAGGTAAAGATGCAAGACTGGAATATCGAATTATGGTGGATGGTGGCAATAGCTACAATAAACCAGTTACTGTTGATATGTCAGGTCATACATACAAGACGTTCAGCAATAACGAAATGGATTTCCCCCTGGTGATCAATACACCAATAAAAAATCCTTTTGTTATTCCAGGGTTGAAGAAGATGCATATCGATCCTCAACTCAATCCTAATTATACATTCGAAACCTTTGTTGAGGGCGATAGTAACCGCGTAGCGAGGAGAGCAGGAAAGACGGTTGCCGAAAAGCCCGGAGCTAATTCTTTCAACCCGTTGGTGATCTATGGAGGTGTTGGGCTTGGAAAGACACACCTGGCACAAGCAATAGGTAACGAGGTAAAACGAGTACAGCCTAACAAGGTGGTATTATATGTAAGTTCTGAGAAGTTCATTAACCAGTTTGTTGACCACAGCCGAAATAATGCCATCAATGATTTCATTCACTTCTATCAATTAATAGATGTATTGATCATTGACGATGTGCAGTTCTTTAATCGTGCAGAAAAGTCGCAGGATGCGTTCTTTGCCATCTTTAATCATCTACATCAGTCCGGAAAACAATTGGTGCTCACGTCGGATAAGTCGCCGAAAGACCTCGAGGGGGTGCAGGAAAGATTACTAAGCCGTTTCCGCTGGGGTCTTAGTGCCGATATACAGATGCCTGATTATGACACAAGGATCGAGATCCTTGAAAAGAAGATGAAGAATGACGGACTCGAGATGCCAAAGGAAGTGGTGAAATACATCGCTTATAACATCAATACCAATATTCGCGAACTGGAAGGTGCTCTCATTTCTTTATTGGCACAATCTTCGCTAAACCGCAGGGAGATAGACCTAGACTTAGCCAAAAAAGTGTTGCGGAACTTTGTAAAAACATCAAGTAAAGAAATCACCATCGACACCATTCAAAAGATGGTATGCGAGTATTTCGATGTGCCCTACGACAAGCTTCTTCAGAAAACGAGGAAAAGAGAGATCGTGCAGGCAAGACAGATCACTATGTACCTTGCAAAGGCTTTTACTAAGAATTCACTCAAAACAATTGGTGAACATTTTGGAGGAAGAGATCATACCACGGTGATTCACTCCTGTCAAACGGTGAAGGACCTGATGGATACCGATACTACTTTCAGGGACAGTGTGATGGAACTGCAACAGAAAGTTCAATTGGCAGCCATGTAAGACAAATCATTGCATTCATAGAAGATTCCAAACTCACAAAAGAGTTTGGATTTTTGTTTTAATGAGGTATTTGGATTTTCTTTTGGGATTTTATGCTGCTTCTCCCTATTTTTGCAGCCCTTGTAAAAGAAGTCACTCTCTTAATTATTGGTGAGGTGGATGAGTGGCTGAAATCAACGGTTTGCTAAACCGTCGTAGGGACTTAAATCTCTACCGAGGGTTCGAATCCCTCCCTCACCGCGGACAACAGAAGATCAAAGAACAAGGAATTTCGAAGTAAGAGGTTCTTTATTTGACATTCCTTGTTCCTTGTTCAAGATTCGGGAGGTAGTTCAGCCCGGTAGAATACCTGGTTTGGGACCAGGGGGTCGCAGGTTCGAATCCTGTCCTCCCGACTAATAGAGCACCATAATTTTATGGTGCTTCTTTTTTGTTTATAGGCAGGGCTAAACTGACTTTGATGATTCAAGCCCGCGTAGAATATCCCGCTTTGAGCGGGAGGGTCGCAGGTTCGAATCCTGTCCTCCCGACTAAATTAAAAGAGGTGGTTTTGTGCCACCTCTTTTTTATGTCTCTCTTTTAAATGCTTTTATGGTTTATAAGCCAGTAGTCTCAACGCGTTGAATACAACAATAATGGTAGAACCTTCGTGACCAACAACTGCAGGACCTATTTTAGCATAGCCCATAATCGTTAAAGGAACAAGGATGGCTACCATTCCAAGGCTTATTACAAGGTTTTGATTGATGATCGTGCGAGCTTTTTTACTAAGTCCAATCGCGAATGGGAGATTACTTAATTGATCTGCCATGAGTGCGATGTCTGCGGTCTCCAGCGCCACATCGCTGCCGGCGGCGCCCATTGCGATACCCACCGTGCTTTTTGCCATGGCGGGTGCGTCATTGACTCCATCACCGACCATTGCGACCTTCTTTTCTTTGGTACGCAGCGTCTCGATAGCTTTTACTTTCTGTTCGGGAAGTAAGTTTCCCCAGGCATCGGTAATGCCGATCTCTTTGGCAATGGCTTCGGCTACATTTTGGTTATCACCCGTGAGCATGATCATCCGGCGGATACCTTTGTTGTTTAGCTCCGCGAGGGTTTTTTTTGCATCTTTCCGCGCAACGTCCATCAGAGTGATAATGCCGACGTATTTGTTGTTTTGCTGAACGAGCATGGTTGTATTTCCTTGCCTTTCTAACTGTTCAGTTCTTGACCTGATCTCTTCGGGTAAGTAAGTATGCTTTTCGGTAAACAACTCTTTGTTGCCAATATGTACCAGGCTGCCTTCGTATTCAGCTTCAATTCCACGTCCCTGGATGGCAGAAGCATTTGATGCGGCCGGTACATCTATTTTCAATTTTTCTGTTCCGTCTTTTACGATAGCTGCAGCGAGCGGGTGATCGCTAAGCTTTTCAACAGCCACAACCATTTCCAATAACTTGTCTTCACTTACTCCATTCAACGAATAGACACCAGTAAGTTTTGGCTTGCCCTCTGTAAGAGTTCCCGTCTTATCAAATGCAACTGCGGTTAAAGAGCCCAATTCCTCTAAAGGCCGGCCTCCCTTTATGAGCACACCACCTCTTGCAGCACGAGCAACGCCGCTTAAGACGGCACTGGGAGTAGAAATTGCAAGCGCACAGGGACTTGCAGCTACCAACACTGCCATGGCGCGATAGAAGCTCTGACCAAAAGTCTCATCAAGGACAAGGAAAGCGAAGAGCAGCAGCACCACCAATATTAGTACTGCCGGCACATAGTATCGCTCAATTCTGTCGGTAAAATTCTGTGTAGGCGACTTTTGTGATTCCGCTTCGTTCACCAGCTTTACAAGCCTGGCGATGGTGGAATCGGAAGCGAGCTTCGTCACTTTTACTTCCAGGGTTCCGGCTCCATTGATGGAACCTGCAAATACACGGTATTTCGCATCCAGCTTGTTGGCAGTCTTCATGGCTAGTTCGTCATCTTCCACAGGCATCTTATCCACAGGTATGCTTTCGCCGGTAATAGGAGCCTGGTTAACGCTGCTGCTGCCATTTGTTACAAAACCATCGGATGCGATCTTAGTGTGGGGACGAACAAGGATGATATCCCCGATGTTTAATTCTGCAATTGGAACCTCTGTCAAATCCCCATCGGTCTTTAGTAAGGCTGTTTTAGGTGCCAGTTCTGCAAGGGCTGCTATTGATTTCCTTGCTTTGTCAAAGGCATAGTGTTCAAGCGAATGTCCAAGACTGAATAGAAACAGTAGCAAAGCGCCTTCTTCCCAATGACCCAATATCGCTGCACCAACAGCCGCCACAATCATCAGGAAGTCTATATCAAACCTGCCTTTACTTACACCTTGATATGCTTCCTGCGTTGCATAAAAGCCCCCGAAGAAGTAAGCGCCACAATAAAAGCCAATGGACACATAGCTACTAATTGCATTAATAAAGGAAAGTCCGAAGCCGGTCAACAGAAGCGCTCCGCAAAGAACGGCAAAGATGATCTCAGTTCTCTTTCCAAAAATTCCACTGTGACTTTGTATTGCATTTTTGTCTTCCATAGTTAGCTACACCGTTCGGTATTCAATAATAAAGGCAGCTGTCGTCTCGGTGAGGTGACATCTGCAAGGTAAACCTGTGGTATTTGTGTTCACCTGATTTTAATCAAAATGCGATATTGATTTCGAAAACCGGGCTGTTTGAAAAGTCCGGCCGACCCAGCCGGACTTATTTAGGTATTATTCAAAATACTGATAGAAAGTTTGGACATCCTTTTTTAGCTGTGCATAGTTCTGATCATTTTCAACTTCTTTCAACTCCCTGGCATCGTGTAACACAGGCTTTAGCCAGGCATGCAACGCTTCGTGAGCCGGGCCTGTCATCTTGCATTGCTTTACGAGGGTGTCTAAACGGTTTTGCAGAAGCGCTGAAAAGTGAGTAGCATTTCGTTTATCGCTGTAGGCGCTATCGTTGACTAATCGCGTTAGGGCGCCTACGTTTATTTGCGTCGTGCTGTCAGCCTTCCACTTAGCGCCATTGTTCAATTGCAAAGAAGAAGTAGCTTCTTTTTTTTCTTGTTCCTCGCTTTCGCTCTTTTGTTCCGGGGTAGAGGTACCACCGCAGCCAACAAGCACCAAGGCAATAAAAAATATAAGCTTATTCATGTTCTTTTTCTTTTGATAGGTTAATCATCGTCCTTGTCAGTGATTTGCTGGCTTCCAGCTTGCCGAGTACCGTCCTTATTTTCGCCACCTGTTGCAGATTGCGCGTTAGAGCCGCTCCTGATTTCGGTGTGCCTGATTTGACCACCTAAATGGGCGGTTTGAACCATTAGCGCTCCTGTGGCGAGGCTAAAGACCAAAACCATCAGCCTGGAGACTTTTGCAACGGCGGGCCAGCGAAAACTGAAGTAGGCCACCAGGGCCGTAATACCCGCCACCGCGATAGAGATCATGGCCCACATGGCTATTTCCGCATGTTTTGAAATGATGCCTTCGGAAACGCCGGGGAGGTTTTCAACTGCTTCTTCGGTTTCTTCTCCTGAGAGGTAAACCGGAACGGC
>DATDNL010000277.1:0-3432 GCA_036518315.1 Flavisolibacter sp.
TTTGATGCTGAAGGCATCTACATATTTTGCCCCTAACTGGTAGGCGAATTTGTTGCCCCACCAATCAGGATGGTCGCGGAGTTGTTGCAGGTTGAACTCATCCAATAGAAGTTGCCCGTAGAATTGGAATTTGTGCGCGACATTGGCTTTCGCGTCGAAGCCGACAACAGCATTGTCTGCGCTCCCCATCTGCTGCTCAATGGAACGGTAGAATATAATTGGATTGAGGTAGCCAAACTCAAAATGATCCTTCCTGCCAAAGATGATGCCTTCAAAGAAGCCTACGTTCAACCATTTGGTGACTGACAGATCGAGATGGTGCATGGCTGCATACTTCTTAGGAATGAGTTTGTCGCCGGGGATTTGTCCCATGGTCTGCAACTCCATGAAGAGGTTCTGATAGTTGAACTTCCAAATCCTTGTGTTCAATTTCAGGAAGAGGTAGGGAGTAGAAAAGTCGCTCAGGAATAAGCTGCGAAAGCCATTGCCGATAAAGTTATTGTCGTAGCCAAACTGAATGTCGACATACTTGATGGCATTGAGGGTGATGTAACCACGTGCGTCGAAATAATCGTAGCCGGTGCCTTTAAAGCTTTTATAGAAGCCTGCGCCGGGTACCGCTGTTCTTGAACGCACGAAATTCTGTACGTAAATAGGGTCGCGCTCCTGGTTATCGGTGGCGTAGGCCGCGAATGCTATTTTGTTGGCAAGGTTTCCACGAAGTGTAATGCCTCTTGTATTAAGAAACATGGTTTCGCTATTATTGCTTTCCTTGCCGGCATAGAACTGGATGACAGGATTGACAACAAAGAAAAAATCTTTGGTATTGACTTCGTAGAAATTAGCCGGTGATTTATAGAAGGTTTTTAGGAATTGCTTTTTGCTTGTGAACTTTTCGGTAGACCACTCGGAACTGTTCATCAGGGCTATCCTCGAATTATAGATGTCAACCCTGGAGAGGTTACTGTCGTTTCTGAGATAGTCTTCGATAACCGGTATGACCTGCTCCCTGCTGCGGGGCTTTGTTTTAGAGAAGTTGAGAACGGAATCCTTTTGTGCTTTTATCTCCAACCGGTCGAGCAAAACGTTCTCAGTTGCCCCTTGTGGAAGGTAAGTAGTTGCCTGGGAAAATACGGTTAAAGGTGTCAGTAAAAGGAATAGTCTTACAAGGGTTTCTTTAAATTGCATTCAGACCGGCTTTAGTTTTTCAAATTATGCAAAAATACCTGATAAAGAATATCAACGTCGTTAACGAAGGAAAGATTGAAAATGCTGATGTGCTAATTAACAACGAACGTATCGAAAAGATCGCACCTGTCATTGATAAAATAGACTCAACCTACATTGAAATTAATGGTGAAGGCAAGTACTTGCTACCTGGTTGCATTGATGACCAGGTCCATTTCCGCGAGCCAGGGCTAACGCATAAGGCCACCATTTATACTGAGTCAAAGGCAGCCGTGGCAGGAGGAGTGACATCGTTCATGGAGATGCCAAATACGCAACCGCCGGCGTTTACACAAGAACTTTTAGAGGATAAATACACCATTGCGTCGCAGCATTCATTGGCCAACTATTCTTTCTTTATGGGTACTTCGAATGACAATATTGAAGAGATCCTAAAGACGAATGCCAAGAAGAAAGATGTATGCGGCGTTAAGATATTCATGGGTTCCTCGACTGGGAATCTGTTAGTAGATAATTACGTGACGTTGGAAAAGATCTTCGGGCAAACTGAGTTGTTGATCGCAACGCATTGCGAAGACGAGCAAATGATAAAAGACAACTTGCAGAGGATAAAGGCCGAGAAAAAGGTGCTGGAACCGTCCGATCATCCTATTATCCGGAACGCGGAAGTGTGTTTTGAATCTTCACTGAAGGCTATCCAGTTGGCCAAAAAACATAACAGCCGCTTGCATATTCTCCATATCAGTACCGAAAAGGAATTGCAGTTGTTTACGAACATGATCCCTTTAAAAGACAAGAGAATTACGGCAGAGGTATGTGTACACCACCTCCACTTTACGTCTGATGATTATGCCCGGTTGGGCAATCTAATTAAATGTAACCCGGCGATCAAAGCACCGTATAATCGCGAAGGACTTTGGAAGGCTTTGCTGGATGACAGGTTGGATGTAATAGCAACCGATCACGCGCCGCATACATGGGAAGAAAAGAATGAACCTTATGAAAAGGCACACGCGGGAATTCCGCTCGTACAACATTCACTTCTTTTAATGCTTCATTATTTTAAGCAAGGCAGGATCAGCCTGGAGAAGATCGTCGAAAAGATGAGTCACGCCGTTGCCGATTGTTTTCAGATACAAGAGAGAGGATATATACGGGAAGGTTATTTCGCCGACCTGGTAATAGTTGACCTGGATGAAAGCACGGCGGTGACCAAAGAAAACATACTCTATAAGTGTGGTTGGAGTCCTTTTGAAGGCGAGACTTTCCCTGCGCAGGTCACCCATACATTCGTTAGCGGCCATTTAGTTTATGGAAATGATGTATGGGATGAATCTATAAAGGGAAAACGTTTAACTTTCGACAGGTAATTCTCTAATCAATGATTAGAGACCCAAGGAGCCAGGGTATGCAGATAGACAAAGTCACTTTCAACGATATTTCCATTTTTCATGCAGAGGAAGAATTCTCAGTCTTCAACAAGCTAAATTTTACTAAAACGTTTGGAGGAAAAGAATGGCTGCGAAGATTTTTTTCGGAACCCCATAGTGATTTAAAGCACATTTTAGGGACGCAAAACATCATTAAGATATTATTATCCCATCTTGATGATTGGCCGACAGATATCACCAATGGAACTGTGTTAATGATCGACAAGTTTTTAGATTATAATCTTGACCCTGTCCCTCAACATCCTAACCTTTTCAACAGCTTTACTTACACAATTGTCCATAAGGAAGATTATTCCATGGTAAAGTTTTCAGTAAAACATTTTGCTGATTTTTATCGTGGGCTAAAAAAATTACTCTATTTATTTTCCGGTGCCGAACTTTCTGTCAACCTCAGTTTTTATTTAGAAAGAATTGTAGATGTGCTAAAGGAAGAACCCATACAACGGCTGGCAAATGCGCCGGCGGATCTGGAATTTACCCCTGAGGATAATCTTTATTTCGCTTTTCATATGCGAAACCGTTTCAAGAGAGCTACCCTGGAGCTGATTGATATCTACAGCCGTTTTGAAGCGTGGTATTCAATGGCTATGGCTGTAAAAACGTATGATCTTAAATTTCCGGATTTCGTTGAACAGGATGAGCCTTTCTTGGAAGCGCAAGGCTTGTATCATGTTCTTTTGCCGACACCGGTGGCTTATGATTTTTCTCTTGACCAGGGCAACAATTTTTTATTCCTCACCGGCGCTAACATGGCGGGAAAGAGTACTTTGATAAAAGCAGTTGGGTCTTCTGT
>DATDNL010000278.1:0-10178 GCA_036518315.1 Flavisolibacter sp.
CTCGCCACCCAGAAGAAGATGATGTCCTGCCCCGTTACCAGCACCGAGGTCGGGTAATAGTAGTTGATGTCAGCGTTATTGGGCTGTGTGATTCCATGAAATACTTCAATCGGCCAAAGCCAGGAGGAGAACCATGTGTCCAGCACATCTTCATCCTGCCTTAATTGAACATTGCCGGTTGAATATTGAGCATTGAATAACTCTTTAGCCTCTTCTTCAGTTGCAGCCACAACGAATCTGCCATCTGCATCAAACCATGCGGGAATTCGTTGTCCCCACCAGAGTTGACGGCTAATACACCAGTCCTTCACGTTCTCCAGCCAATATTTATAGGTGGCAAGAAAACGCTCTTCCGGGTGGATCTTCACCTCACCATTCACCACGGCATTCAAGGCCTTACCGGCCAGTTCGCTCATTCTTACAAACCACTGCGTTGAAATGCGTGGCTCTACAACCGCATGTGTTCGTTGCGAGAAACCAAGCCTTGTCTGGTATTCCTCTTCTTTAACGATCAGCCCATCTTCTCTCAGCTTTTCGATGGCTCTTTTCCTGGCTTCAAACCTGTCCATCCCCACAAAAACCTGGGCTGCTTCGCTTAGCGTACCGTCCTCATTCAATGTATCTATGGCAGGGAGGTTATGTTTCAATCCCAGGTTGTAGTCATTGATGTCGTGCGCAGGTGTGATCTTCAACGCCCCTGTACCAAAAGCAGGATCTACATACTCGTCGAAAATAATAGGCACTTCCCTGTCAACCAGCGGAACAATGACCTTCTTGCCTTTTAAGTGCTGATAACGTTCGTCGGTCGGATGAACTGCCAATGCTGTATCACCCATGATGGTTTCAGGCCTTTGTGTGGCAATAACAATGTATTCATCACTCCCGGCAACTTTATATTTAACGTAGTAAAGCTTTCCCTGTATGTCCCTGTATTCCACTTCTTCATCGCTTAGGGCGGTTTTGGCAGCAGGGTCCCAGTTGATCATTCTTGCACCTCGATAGATCATTCCCTTCTTGTAAAGGTCAATGAATACCTTTATCACGGCCTTATAATAATGATCGTCCATGGTGAAATTCACCCGATCCCAGTCAACACTGCAGCCCAGCTTTCTTATCTGGTGGTAGATAATTCCGCCATATTCTTCCTTCCATTCGAAAGCATATTTCAGGAACTCCTCCCTTGAAAGGTCATTCTTGTTGATCCCTTTTTCCTTCAACATCTGCACCACCTTAGCCTCGGTAGCAATGGAGGCGTGGTCGCTGCCCGGAACCCAGCAGGCGTTGAAGCCAGTCATTCTTGCCCTGCGTACCAAAACATCCTGTACGGTTTCATTCAGGGTATGGCCCATGTGTAAGACGCCGGTTACGTTCGGGGGAGGAATAACAACCGTAAAAGGAGTTCGCTCATCCGGCTGGCTATTAAAATATCGTTTGTCAAGCCAATGCCGATACCATTTATCCTCAAACTGCTTTGGCTCTAAATTCTTTGAAAGTGAAGTACTCATGCTCAAAACTAAATTGGAGTGCAAATTTAACCCCATCACGCCAACTGAGCATATCCATTTAACCTTTCCATCGGCTATAATGAAAAATCCCAGCCCGGCGACATTCGCCAGCCGCGTGGGATCTGTTTATTTCTACGTTCCGCCTTCAGCAGAAAATCGACCAGTTTCTTACAGCATTAATTCTCGAAATCTAGTTGGCTATTGTTGATGAAGTTTACCAGCGCCGCCGCATTCTTAAGATTCAGTTTCTTCAGGATATTATACCGGTGAACCTCCACGGTCTTCACGGAAATATTCAAACTATCGGCGATCTCCTTAGAAGAAAAGCCCTTCTTGATGAAAGCAATGATCTCGATCTCTCTTTGAGACAAGGAATTCAGTCCTCCATTCTGGTCATCACCACTGATCACCTGCTCTGACAGGATGTTTTTGATCTCGTCACAAATGTACTTCCTGCCGTTTTGCACCTCCATGATTGCCTTGAACATCTCCTCTCTCGAAGAGTTCTTCGTCACATAGCCCATGGCACCTTTCTGGATCATTTTACGGGCGTAGGTAGGTTGAGTATGAAGCGAGACGCCAAGGATCTTCGATCCGGGCGAAAATTTACGTATTTGTTGAGTCGCTTCAATACCGTTCATTCCCGGCAAATTGATGTCCATGATCACGATGTTCGGGCGCAGTTGTTTTGCCAGTTCCACCGCGTCTTCACCGCTACCGCTTTCCGCAATCACTTTGAAACGGGGGTCTGTGTTTAAGATAAAGCTCCAGGTCTCTCTAACCAGTGTGTGGTCGTCCGCAATTAGAATTGTAATCTTTTCCATTGAGTATTGTCGTTCAGATTTATTTATTTACAGGGAAATTAATTATCATTTTAGAACCCTGTTTGGGCTCGCTAATAATTTTGTGCGTTCCATTAATGAGATAAACGCGGTTATAAATATTTTTCAGGCCGGCACCCATCTTCACAGCCGAAGGGTCAAAGCCAATACCGTCGTCTTCAATGCAAAGTTCAGCCTTCCTTCCTTTTAGCTTAAAACTTACTATTACGGTCGACGCTCTTGCGTGCTTGATCGCATTGTTTAGTGCCTCCTGCAATATCCTGAAGATAGTGAGTTGCTGGTTCTTTCCGAGTACTTGTTCCAGCCTCCGGTCTGCTTCAAGTGTCACCTGCAATCTTTTAGTAAGGTTGATACTTTCAATCAGGTCATTCATCGAATCGATAAGGCCGAGGTCACCAATGGTCGGATCCATCAGCGAACGTGACAGTTGTCGAATCTCGTTAATGACGCTCAATATGTTCTTTGTAGACTTCTTTATCAGCTCATCCTTCAATTCTCCATTGCTCAAGGCCAGGTCCAGGTATAGTTTCGTGGTCGTCAATATTTGATTCACGTTATCGTGAAGTTCCTTGCCAATCTCCGTTCGTTCCTGCTCCTGCGAATCAACGGTCGCCTGGTTAATTGCCTTCTGCTTATCAAGCTCATTCTTCAGCAGTTCTTCCTCCAGGTTCTTCCGTTCAGTTATATTTTGCGCTGCTCCAATTACCCTTGTGACTTTTCCATGAGCGTCACGGATGATCATTCCCCTATCGTAAACATAACCATAAGTTCCATCATCCTTCAGGAACCTGTATTCCATTTCAAATATATTGTCACTGTTCTCCTCGAAAATACTATCAACAACACGCTTCACCATCTTAAGGTCATCCGGGTGAATCCGCTCCAGCCACTTATCAATTGTGGAAATTGACGCATCCTCCGCCACTCCATATACTTGTTGTCTGCCAAATTCGTCGTGGTAGATAATATTTGTCTCGAGATTCCAGTCCCATATTAGATCATGTGTCGCCTTCAGCACTATATCAAAGCGCTCATTGACTTTCCTGATCTCATCAAGCGACCAGTGATGTTCCATCAGTATTCGCAAGATGTTTCTTATCCTTTCAAAGATATTTAGTTCCTCTTGAGTGGGAGCTTTAGGCTTTTTATGATAGACAGCAAAAGTACCCATCACCTTGCCAGAACCAAGCACAATTGGTAAAGACCATGCCGATTGCAATCCAAATTGTAAAGCGTAGGACTTTGACCTTTCCCACAAAGGATGATGGTTAATGTCTTCAACCACCACGGTTTCTTTGGTCCAGACAGCAGAGCCGCAAGAGCCGTCGTTAGGGCCTATTTTATGTCCATTGAACTGGCGGGCAAACTCATCCAACCTTGGAGCAAAAAAGAGCTCAATCGTTTCGTCCTCCTTCAGCAGGAAAAGGGAAGTGTAAGCCTCTGTATGAATTTCTTCCAAACCACAAAGAAGGACCTGGGCCAATTGCTTAAAATCTACACCCGGCTTGTTTGAAAGTTCAAATACAGAACGCTCAAGGGATAATATCTCCTCAGCGTACTTACGCTCAGTTATGTCTTGCATGGAGCCAATCATCCGGACGGCCTTCCCATCTGCGTTACGCATAATGAATCCCCTGTCAAACACATAACTGTAGCTACCGTCGCTTTTCGCAAAACGATAGTCCTCTTTCCAAAACTCTCTCCTGGGATCACTCACAGTAGTGCGAACGCTTTTCATGATCCGTTCACGGTCTTCCGGGTGAATCAATTGTTCCCATTGACGGATCGACACTTCTTTGCGGTTGAAACCAAATAGGGTTTGCAATCCCTCGCCCCAATAGATCTCGTCCGCCTCAAGATCATAATCGTAGATGGCATCTGAAGAAGCGCGGCTTGCCAGGAGGAAACGTTCGTTACTCTTTCGCAGTTGTTCTTCAGCCTTTATTTTAGATGTGATATCGTGCGCGACAACGAGCACCGTAGCCGAATCTTCCAATCTATGGGTCGTCAGTTCTACGGTGATCACCTCACCGCTTTTGATCTTATGCCTGCTTAACCTTGTGACACGACTCAAATCTTTGCGTTCCTTCACCCACTCCTCGAGGCCCTTCACATCTTCGCCCGGGCGAATATCCCTGATGGTCATTGAGAGGAATTCGTTCTTGCTGTAACCGTAGTGATTGATAGCCGCATCGTTTACAGCCAATATCTTCAGGCTCTCGATATCATAGGTCCACATGGGTAGTGGATTGCTATAGAAAAGTACCTTATAGGTTTCCTCGGCCGTAATTTGCTTTGTAATGTCGGTATGGGTGCCAATCATCCTTGTAGGCGCTCCTAGTTCATTACGAATCAACATGCCCCTTCCCAGGATCCATTTATAATTTCCATCCTTCGTTCTCACACGGTAAATGCTCTCATGATAGGGATCTGATTTGCCGATATGGTCATGAATGGCACGATCCATTTTTTCCCTGTCGTCGGGATGTATCATTGTTTCCCATTCTTCAATCCTACCTTTCAGATCACCCGGCCCGTAGCCATACAGTTTCTTATACGAATCAGAGAAATAGATTTCACCCGTTTCAACATTCCAATCCCACACACCCTGGTTTCCTCCTTCCAATGCGAACCTCCAACGCTCCTCGGTTGCCTTCAGAAAATCTTCTGCTTTCTTCTGGTTGGTAATGTCTTTGGATATTACGACGGCGCCCACTATTTCACCTTTGCCATTTTTGGCTGGCTTGAATGTGGTTTCAAAAGTGGCGGGGGTTCCGTTCATTATAACTTCTTTGATCGTCTTTCGTTCGATCCCCTTGAACACGTCCTGATACAGTTCCTTCATGAAAGGGCGACGTTCGGGCGGTATCATGTCCAGTATGGAAGTATTGCCCGCGATCTGAATCCCATAGGTCTTACTGACGTTTTCCTTTGTCTGCTCGGTAGTATGAATAATGCGTAAGCTCCTGTCCACCAGGAAAAACACCTCGTCAAGATTATCCAGGATGATATTAAGAGCCTCTTCGTTGGAGAAAGAAAGTTCATTATCCAGCAAGAAACTTGAAGGACGGTTCTTCATATTGGGTTTTACGACTTTGTGAGCCGCCACAAAATAAGATATTTAGCTTTCGACACATACGATTTTACAAAATGAATTTAGTGCAAATAAGTGTTTCCACCTGCACTAAACCGTTTTATGTAATTTGGCAGGCAAGAATAATTGTTTACAATCAAGTTTATGGAAAGATGGACAACAGCATGGTACAGTGAGCGATTACACAAGGAAATGCCAATAGCGGTTTATGGGCATTACGGTTTTGCACTCTTACTGGTCCCCACGGCAGCAGCGGATTTCCTCGAGTATGAAAGATTTCAACTGATTGAAGCGATAAGGCCTTTTATTGAGGGAGGAAAGGTGAAGGTATTCTCCATTAATAGCATCAATAATGAAAGTTGGATGAACGATGATGTCGATCCCAGGTCGAAGGTCATCCGGCACAAGCAGTTCAATGATTATGTTTATGAGGAGGTGATTCCTTTTATTCGCACCCATACCAGCAAGGAAACGCCTGTTATTATTTCGGGCGCTTCTTTTGGCGCCCTCCACAGTATGAACCTTTTCCTGAAAAGGCCAGATTTGATCAACGGAGTACTGGCCATGAGTGGGGTTTACGATCTTACCGAATATACCAAAGGCTATTATGATGAAGATGTTTACTTCAATAGTCCCCAACATTACTTGCCTAATTTGAC
This sequence comes from Flavisolibacter sp., assembly GCA_036518315.1. Taxonomy (GTDB): domain Bacteria; phylum Bacteroidota; class Bacteroidia; order Chitinophagales; family Chitinophagaceae; genus Flavisolibacter. The sequence goes on from DATDNL010000278.1 coordinate 6,101, forward strand.
AGACCATCAAACTCTCGAACAAATCCGAAAGAGTCATCATATTCACATCTTTTCGGGAAGCGGACCATACGAAGATCCTTCCGCTGCAGGCAGATTTGCCAAAACTCTTTACGACAAAGGGATCAATTACGAACTCGATGTCTGGGGCCCTCAATGGCCACATGATTGGAACACCTGGAGAAACGTCTTGCCCATCTATCTTGAAACAAGATTCTAAAGACTATGGCGGTCCATGAAACCGAATTACTTCTGTCGCCCAAACAGAAGCGAATAAGCCGGTACTTATCTATTTGTAGACTTCACGGCAACCTTTTAATACCCCTCCTTGTATGATCAATATGCCATGTACGGCTCAACGCCTTTTTCTCCTAATCCAACCCTGTCCCTTTCCCATTAAACCCAAACAAAACGACTGCCCCATTTCACTGAAATAAAAAATTGGCAATTGAGCATTGAGCATTGATAATCCTCCCGAGCCTCAACTCATTACTCACCACTCATTACTGCTTCCCGCCTACTCCCTGTGTACTCCCACGATACGCCCGCTATACTTCCTGGAAAGGCCACCCTTTATTATGTTAAATACAAACCGGCAAGGGGCAAGAAGGACGGTTTAAGCGGGCGGTATCCTTTCCACTAAATCGTGGAAATATTTCGAGTAAAATCATTGGATTTTTCGCGTTTAGAATGTATGTTGCCCGAACCTCTCTAATGAACTGCTTTCCCCGGTTTTGCATTTTTCCGTTGTGGATTCATTGTTCCTTTTAGTCGAAGGATGGTCGAACCATGAGCGAACTTTGGTCGGGGTATGGTCGTGGCGTACTATTACTATCTCTATGGTATCTTTATCGTATCGTATTACTATCGTCTTACTATCCTCTTACTTTCCTATTAGTATCTGTTTGTAGTCCCCTTAACCGTCCTTTATTGCCCGATGAAGCATGGCCCGGTACAGGACGGCGATTGAGAGTCATGGCCAACCTTTCGCCATTCTAAATGCCTTATCAATACCTTTGACTGCCAATGGATCAGAAAAAAACCGGTGTGGACGTAATCAATGAAGTGCTGGAGGCTTGCATCCTTGCCTACCCCGTTTCTTCCTTTATAATCAGCATTTATAAGCAATATATCAGCCGCGGCTGGCTAACGAAGAAACAATTACAGGGACTTCACGGAAAGGCGCAAAATATACCGGACCTAGCCCCCGGCAAGTTAGCAGCCCTTGAAGCGATCATCAACAAAATGCCGACGCGTTATAAATCAGAAGCCCCTACCACATCCAAACCTTTATACGAGAAGGACGAGTCCACCGGCCACTTGATAGAGGCCATCCTACAGAAGTACCCTCAACACAAAAGAGTGCTTTTTCTCCAATCTAAATACAACAACAACGAACCACTTACGAATACAGAACTCTCCGACTTAAAGAATTTCAGCCGCCTGCTAAAATAGCCTGCACAACAACCAGTTGCCAGTCGCGCACTTCATGCATCCATTAATTCAATTCATGCATAAGGAGGTTGAACGAGCACGATCCTCCAAATAGTTTCGCTTCATCAAACCTTAACACTGATGAAGAAAGTTTTCAAATGGACGGGTATTGTACTCCTATTTATCATACTGGGACTTACTGTAACGGTAATGGCGAGACAACACCTCACCTATACGGCACCCTATCCCGACATCAAGGCTTCAACCGATACGGCCATCATTGCAAAGGGCAGGCATCTTGTACTGGGACCTGCGCATTGCGTGGACTGCCACAGCACCATTAAGAACGTAGACTCCGTTTTAAAGCTCGGACAAGAGCCTGCGCTCTCTGGCGGAATGAAATTCGACCTCCCGTTCGGAACGTTCTACACCCGCAATCTAACTTCAGATAAAGAGACCGGGATTGGCAACTACACCGATGGAGAGATTGCAAGGGCGCTGCGTTATAGCGTTAAGAGAAACGGCGAATCGGTACTCCCCTTCATGCCATTTCAAAATATGAGCGATGATGATCTCACCGCCATTATTTCTTACCTGCGCTCGTTGAAACCCGTTTACAACAAAGTACCTGATCATGAAGTTAATGTCATGGGCAGGTTGATCAAGGCATTCTTACTTAAGCCATTGAAACCAACGGAACCGCTTGTGGCTTCTATAAAGCCTGATACGAGTGCAGCGTACGGCAAACATTTGGTGATGGCTGTTGCGAATTGTAACGAATGCCACACAAAACGCAATGGCATTGGCGAGTTCGTAGGAAAACCTTTAGCAGGAGGGACTGAATTCAAAGAAGAAGGCAAGCCGACACTTATTACGCCGAATCTTACTCCACATCCTTCCGGACGCATCTATGCATGGAGCCAAGAGACTTTTATCCAACGCTTCCGCATGGGCAAACTGATTCCGTACAGTCATATGCCCTGGGAATCGTTTGGGAGAATGTCAGACGATGAACTAAAAGCAATCTACAAATACCTGCGAACACTTGAACCCGTAGACACTTACGAAAAGAGAAAGTCCTGATATGAATATAACAGGTCACCTTTTGGAGGCCTGCTTTCATTTATTTTAGTAATACACGAAGAGCATTGGTTAAATAGACCATTGGTGCATTCCAGTTGATTGCTATCTCGTTAGCGGCGTACGCGCAATCAGAATCGACATACGAAGTTTCCGGCTCTTTGAAAGGATAAGCACAATGATCCTGCTGGCCGGGGTTAGGTCCTCCAACCAACATGCCGGGAACCGGTTCAACGATATTATCGCTAACAGAAGGCCGGTGATGCGGATGCATGGGCGACTTCGTTCCGATGCCTGTTACGAAGCAATAGTTGGTTGCGTTTCTTCCCAGTAAATAGTCAAGGTTGGATAAGGCCGCATCGGTATATTTTTTATCCTTACTTATCTTGTAGGCATAGATTAGCAATACACCCTGGTTGGCGGCAATAGAATTACTCCCCCATACAAACTCTCGCTGGCTTCCGCCGATTACTGTGCCGAATGCATTCGATGCCTGGTTAGTCAAACACAGGTTGGCAAACCTCAGCACAGTGTCCTTCATCGACTGGATCAATGATGATGAAGATGACATGTTGTTTTCATTGCGAATGAAAGTATAATACCCCAACATCGTGACGTTGTTCCAGCCGGGTAGCGATGCGCGGTCCTTCATTCGTTCATTAATGACTGTAAGGAACTTACTATCCTTTGTCGTAGCAAACAATTCTGTTGCGGCCCAAAACCATTCATCATTCACCGACCTGTCACCGTACTCTCCCGTAGTAATACCAGGTTCAAACTTTTGATTGTTTCCACGCTGATCATATAGAACAGAAGGGTTTTCCCCGGCCCAAACCCAAGCTTTATTTGCAGCAAGCAGGCAGCTATCAGCGAGATGAGGAAGCTGCTTTTTAAAGCCAGCCAGGATTCTTGAGGCTTGTGCCATTACAGCAGCAAAGTCCAGTGCTGCTGTGGTACTCTTTTGCACTACATACCGTGGCGCCTTCGTGACACCCGGGGCGACCATTCCATCGAATGCCGCATTGGTCAACTTATGGTAGACACCCCCGTCATTGGGATCCTGCATCGTAAGCATCCACCTTAAGTTGTAAAGGACCTCATTCAGAATATCGGGCACTGCATCGCTACTTTCCGGGATGTTCGTGTTTAGCTTGTCAAAGTAACCGGGGAAGTCTTCATAAGCAGAGAGCAAGGTGGCCATAGTGATCCCCGAGTTAACCACGTATTTGTTGTAGTCGCCTGCGTCATACCAACCCTTAGATGAAGAGATAATGGTACCGGCCGGCCTTTTGTCACTTGCGGCAGAAGCGTGGATCAGGACTGCCGTATCGGCATGTCCAGCCGAACGAGCCCACTTACCTGCATAGGCTTTCTCCAACGGTATATCAGACCGCATATAGTAGAAGGCTTTCAATACCGCTTTTGAAACTTGACTAAAGACGTCTTTGTCAATCCTGAACTGGTAAGAGGTTCCCACGCCCGGCATGGCAAGTTGGTATACACCTTCCCTTTTAAATGCACTGAAATCAGCGATCCTTGTCACTGTAGACGAATTCTTCGATTGCCT